>CAZCPK010000382.1:0-4120 GCA_964500755.1 uncultured Anaerolineales bacterium | reverse complement strand
CATGGATTCCGGTCCGTTGGAGTAGCTACCTTCACGGAGGCCATGCTGCCCGTGCATACCCATTTTTCTCCGCCGTTCGTGAGAGGCTCGCGGTTCATCCTGGTAGGTGGTAGGTTGTGAAAGCAGAAAAATTGTCCTTAGATCGTTTAATTGAACACCGTCGTTTGCACGCCTGGCTGGATTCCTTTGCCTTTCTCTTGCCCGGAGCGAAGGTGATCGTCCGCCCGTTGGAAGGTGCGAACTTGACCGAGGTGACATTGCCCGGTGCGACGAACGGGAGCGGTGCGTCGTTCTCGTGCACCGAATCGCTTTCCCTGGACGGTCACGTCCTGGGTGAACTGTGCGTGGAGGGGGCGGGGGGGACCGTTGCTTCCGCGGAGCGGGCGTTCGCGCTGCTGCACCGCGCCCTGAACGCGCTGTTGGCGCATCGTTGGGAGCAACATACCCTGGCATCCGAAACTCTGGAACGTTACCGGGAGATCAACCTGCTCTATAAGGTGGGGGAGACCATCGCGGCGTCCCTGGACCCGACCGTTATTCCGGATCTCGTCCTGGAGGAGGCCGGACGGATTATACGTGCGGACGTGGGAAGTGTCACGCTTCTTGATGCGCAGGACGAAATTGCTGCCCGGGCCAACTTTGGCGCACCAGAGTTACAGGACGAACTCGCGACACTGCTTGAGCAGGCGGTCATCGATCAATGCCAGGTGTGGAACGGCGCGAAGATCATGACCGGCGAACAGCTGGGCATCGCCCCGTCCTCTCTGGCGACCGCCCTTTGTGTCCCGTTGCGCTCCCGCGAGCGCTTTCTGGGACTCATTATTCTAGGGCGCCGTCGGGGCCACGCCGTTTTCACCGCCGGCGACCGCAAGCTGCTCATGGCGCTCGCCAGCCAGGCGGCGATCGCCGTGGAGAACGCCTATCTCTTTGCCGACGTCAAGCACCAGCGTGACGCCATTGCCGAGATGAAGATCTACCGCGACAACATCTTTGCCAGTATCGCTAGCGGCGTCATCACCACCGACATGCACGATCGGGTGACGCTAATGAACGCTGCCGCCGAGGAGATCCTGGGGATAGCGGAGACCGCCGTCGTGGGTCAATCCTGCCATCACGTCCTTCCCGAGCTGGCGGGGACCCTCGCGCCTCTCATGCAGCGTGTCAAGCAGCGGAAGCGGTCCCTGGTCGGCTATGAGGTGCAGACGGTTCTCGCCGGGCGGGGGACGGTGACCTTGCGACTGCACCTGAGTCCTGTGAAGGATAATGGCGGGCATATCACCGGGATCGCCATGGTCCTCGACGATTTGACGGAGCAGCGCCAGCTGGAGGCGCGCGTGGAGCACATCCGGGGCACCTTCGAGCGTTATATCTCTCCCCGCGTCGTCGAACAGCTGCTCTCCGATCCGGCGAGCGTGCGTCTGGGCGGCGCCCGACAGGAGGTGACGCTCCTTTTCGCCGACATCCGCGGCTTCACGTCCTTCAGCGAGAAGATTGCGCCGGAATCGCTCTTTGAGGTACTTAACCGCCACCTCACTGTGTTGGCCCAAGCGGTGTTGGAGGAGGATGGCACGCTCGACAAATTTATGGGGGACGCCGTGATGGCGCTTTTCAACGCCCCCCTTGCCCAGCCGGATCATACGCTGCGTGCCATACGCGCTGCCTTGCGGATGAAAGAAGCGTTAATTGAGATGCACACGCACATGCATCCCGAGGAGTGGCTTAAATTTGGGGTGGGTATCAGCGCCGGACCCGCGGTTGTGGGGAACGTCGGCTCACCGGAGCTCCAGAACTACACGGCGGTGGGGGACACGGTCAACATCGCGGCGCGCCTGCAATCCCACGCCGGCCCCGGTCAGATTCTGATTGGCGAACGGGCCTATGCCCGCGTGCGTCATCAGGTGCGTACCCAACGTTTGGGCTACGCGCACCTCAAGGGGCGCAGCGAACCCTATCTCATCTACGAAGTCCTGGGGCTCCATACCGAAGAGGTACGATAGCCCCAGGCTCCCCACATCGAAATGTGCCGGCGTCCGCGTTTAGAACCTCGTGATTTTCAGCACCAGCTCCGCCGTCGATTCAGGCTTCACGTTATGTTTGCGCTCGGTGATCCTCCCTTCCTCGTCGATGGCGAAATGACTGCGGATGACGCCTTCGCGCACTGTACCGAAGGCCTTTTTCTCACCCCACGCGCTGTACGCTTCCGCGACCTCGTGGTCGGGATCAGAGAGTAGGACAAAGGGCAGGGCGTGCTTTTCCCGGAACTTCACCAACGCCTCGGGTGGATCCGGGCTGATGCCGATCACGGTCACGTCCTCGTCCTCCGTCTCGATTTTGGGAAAGGCATCGCGGATCGCACAGGCCTGCTTCGTGCAGCCGGTGGTGCCGGCTTTGGGGTAGAAATAGAGCACAATCGGTTCCCCACGAAAATCGGACAGACTGACTTCCTCGCCCTTGTCAGACGTTAACGTAAATTCGGGGGCCTTGTTGCCTGTCTCAACCATGCTGACCTCCTCGGTGGGTATGGTGTCGGATATCTATCATCATTTTTTATAATAAAACATTTACCTAATATAATCAAATGACAGAACGTCGCCGAAGGTTTGGCTTTGCCGAACGCGCCTGTTTACCACAGAGCACGCAGAGAAAATGGGTCTCTTGGACTTTGCTGGATAGGCGAGTGAGTAGCCTAAAACTAGTACAGCAGGCTATGCTGTGGGGCGCACCAGACCTTTTCTGCATTGTGACAGGAAACAGGTGGCAAACGTTGTCTTTGTATCCGGCGAAATCCAAAAGAGCCCGCATGATCAGACCGAAAACTTAACCACGGATTTCACAGATTCACACAGAAAATGAAAATCAGTGAAAATCCGTGCTGTCTGTGGTAAAAGTTTACAATTGCCCGTCTTTGCATGAACTTGCCTTTCCTCAAATTTCACCTATACTCTAAGTGATTATCTTCTAAATTAAATTACTCATCTGGAGGGAAAGATGCAAGAGGTGCGTATTCTTCTGCTGGGCCTGGGCAATCTGGGCCGTCGCTTTTGTGAAATCCTATTGACGAAAGACGCGCTGCTACGCGAGCGCCACAACCTGGTCCTGCAGATCGTCGGCGCCGCCGACAGCCGCGGGGTCGCCTACGACCCGGCGGGGCTCGATCCGGCGCAGATCGTTCGGTTGAAGAAGGCCAGCGGGACCGTCGCCGACTATCCGGAGGTGGGACACGCCGACTGGGACTCGCCCGCGCTCGTCTCCCGGGCCGAGGCCGACATTCTTCTCGAAGCGTCGCCCGTCAATCTGGACCAGGGCGCCGAGCCCGGGCTGACCTGTGTGCGCACCGCACTGAAGCGCGGCATGCACGTCGCCACGCCCAACAAGGGCCCCCTAGTCCTCGCCTACGACGAGCTTCACGCACTCGCGCGTAAGAACAACGTTAAGCTGCGTTTCGACGGCACCGTCGCCGGGGGGCTCCCCGCTGTTAACCTGCTGCAGCGCGACCTGCGCGGCGCGACGGTATCTCGACTCGAGGCCGTACCCAACCTCACCACGGGCTACGTCATGGATCTGTTGGCCGAGGGCGCGTCGTGGGAGGAGGCCAAGCGGGAAGCGAAGGAGGCCGGCGCGCTGGAGGGGGACGGCGCCTGGGACCTGGAGGGCTGGGATACGACCGCCAAGCTGGCGATTATGGTCAACGCGGCGCTGGGGACGACCGTTCGTCTCGAGGACATCTCCATGACCGGCATCACCGAGTTGACACCCGAGACGTTGCGGGCGGCCCGCGAGCGCGGCGAACGCTACCGCCTCTTGGCCCGGGCCGTGCAGCAACCCGACGGCGCCTACGCCTACACCGTCGAGCCCGGGGCCCTCAATCCCGAGCATCCCCTGGGACGCCTGGAAAAGAAGCAGATCGGGTTGGTGGTCGAGACCGACATCTACGGCACCATCACCGCCATCATCGAGGAACGCAGCCCCATTCCCTCCGCGGCGACCATGCTGCGCGATCTGTTGGATATCTATAACGTTTGACCGTGCGCACGTTCCTAAACTGATTTGGAAAGGAGCGTAATCCATGGGATTTCGAAGCAAATCGATTACCGAAACCGCCCTCGCCACCCCAGAACGT
>CAZCPK010000381.1:0-4124 GCA_964500755.1 uncultured Anaerolineales bacterium | reverse complement strand
GCGCGTAGCCCAGCGAGTGCATGGTGCGCATGCGCATGTCGCCCACGGCGACCCAACGCAGCCCGTCGAGGCGGCCCTTCTCATTCAGCACGGTGAAGAGATCGGTCAGGATCTGGGTGGGATGTTCGCCCCAGCCGTCGCCGCCATTGATGATCGGCACGCTGGCCCATTTCGCTGCCTCGGCGGGCGCGCCCTGCTGGAAGTGGCGCATGACGATGACATCACCGTAGCACTCCAGCATCTTGAACGTGTCCTTGATTGACTCCTGATACCAGTCGCCGGCGCGCGTCATCTTGGCGTCGGAGAAGCCGGTCACATGTCCGCCCAGGCGGTGCATGGCGGCCTCGTGCGCCAGCCGTGTGCGCGTCGAGGGCTGATAGAACGCCGTCACCATCGTCTTGTCCGCGAGCATATCGACGTTGCGGCGGTTGCGCGCAATCGGCTCCATCTCAGCGGCAATCTCGAAGACGCGGAAGAACTCATTGCGCTCGAAGTTCTTCAAAGAAATGATGTCACGACCCATAAAACTACGCATTGTACAACCTCCTATGGTAAGTGGTTAGATGTTTGGACAGAAAAGGGCACATCTACGGACTGCTCCGCAGCGTTCTGGCTACGGTCAGCCAATGCCCCAACGACTTTATTGATGGACCTTGCGCATCACGTGAAATTTGAAATACCCGGGAACAAAATAGCTGACCGAGTAGTCGATAACCTTCTCATCGTAGCTGTAAAGCTGCGCGACCATCTTGAGTAAAGCGGTCCCCCGCGGCACTTGCAAGCGTTTGGCGAACTTTTCCGTCGCCGAGACCGCCATAATCTCTGTACGAGAGGTGGAGAGCATAGGCGTTCCGCGTCTCAGGAAGAGATCCAACACCGAGCCACGGAAATCCGTTCCCAGCTCTTCTTTCTGTAGATAGAGCAAAGGGACAATATCCCGAAGGTCGGCCACGGGTTCGCCTTCCACAGCAATAACGCGATTGACGACCAAAACGTCAATCGCGTTGTCTTCGGGATACTCCAGCCCCCGGGCTTCGATGGGAGTTACCTTGCGCTCAACGACTTCGAGGTGCGCCATCTCCGTTTCCAGACCCAATTGCTTGGTGATACTATCGATGCTCTCCAGCACCTCAAGACCGGATTCTAGACTCGGAATCCGCGAGGCGACGAAGGTTCCTACACCGTGCCGGCGGACCAGAACGCCCCGTTCGATGAAGATCCGCATGACTTCGCGAAGCGTGGCCCTTGAAACGCCCAGCAGTTTGGCTAGCCGGGGTTCAGGTGGCAGTTGATCTCCAGGGGACATGGCTCTGACCATGGTTTCAATCGCTTCTTCGACCTGCTCGCGAGGTGAGCGTATCTCAAGATTACGCGGTTTCACCATATACACCTCCGCCGGTCATTATATGTCAGTTGTCTGACATGTCAAAGGCGAGTATCGTTGGACAAACCAAGCGGTTCTCGGCCCTTTCCCGACTTCTCAACGTCTCCCTGCAGATGAGAATTTCAATGCGCAAATCAGCCTATAGCTGATCTACAACGGCTGGATCAAAGGCCTCCCCGGGGACAAAGCGACCGTGGTCAGTCCCCCCCTTGAACTCACCGTCCTCATAGACGATCGCGCCGCGGGAAATCGTGGTGTCCACCCGCCCGGGGATAGAGAGACCGGTCCACGGCGTGTAGGAACCTTCGGGGCCATGAAGGTCATCGTCCGTAAGGGTATGCTCACCATGCGGATCGTAGATGAGAATGTCGGCGTCGGAACCGACAGCCAGCACGCCCTTGCGGGGATAGAGGCCGAAGGTCTTCGCCGGATTGGCGCTCATCATCCTGCTGAGGTGCTCGATGGTTATCTGCCCGGTGGCGACCATGGTGGCGTACATCACCTGGAACGACGTCTCGACGCCCGGCAATCCCTGAGCGGTACGCTGCAGATGATCGACGTCCCGCTTCTGCGCCCGCGTGTACCCGCAGTGATCGCTGCCGAGAACCTGGATGTATCCTTGTTTGAGCAGCTTCTGCAGTTCCAGCATCTTCTCCTTGGGGCGAATGGGCGGCGTACAGGCGTAGTCCTCTGGATGTTCGCGCTCAAAAACCTCGTCGTGCAGCGTAAGGTACTGGGTGCAGCTCTCGCTAATGGCGGGGACGCCCTCCGCGCGCGCTTCCGCCAACAGCCTCACCGTCTCCGGCATCGAATTATGCACGATGTAAATGGGGGCGTCGGTCGCTTTCGCAAAGAGGATGCAGCGGCTCGCAGCCTCAATTTCTGACAGCCCGGGACGCGCCTCTCCATGGTAGCGGCAGCTCGTCTTCCCGGCGTCGAGTAACGCCTGGGTCGAGCGCACAACCAATGGGTGGTTCTCGGCATGCACCTCGACCAGCATGCCCGCAGCGCGGCTCCGCTCCAGCAACTTGACCAGCGCATAATCGTCAAGATACAGGTTCGTCTTTTTATAGGTCGTGTAGATCTTCAGGCTGGGTACGCCCAGCTCAACCAGCGTCTCAAGTTCGTCGAGTTGTCCCTGGGTGATGTCGGTCACGTTGCCGTGCAGTCCGTAATCGATACAGACGTGACCGTCCCCGTCGGCGCGCCGCCGTTCAATGGTGCGCTGCAGCGATTCGCCCTTCTCGTGGACGACGAAGTCCATGATCATCGTGACGCCGCCGCAAGCGGCGGCCCTGGTTGTCGCCGCGAAGTCCTCGCGGGTCGAGTGGCGATAGGAGACCAGCTGAGGATGTGTATGGGCGTCGATGCATCCTGGCATGACAAACTTCTCCCCGACATCAATAACGCGATCGACTCCATCTTCGACAATATCCCCGCCCACCGCGGCAATCAGTTCCCCCTCAATGAGCAGATCTCCTTTTTCGGTATGATCCTCGAAAACCAAGGTCCCGTTCCTGAGTAACGTCTTCATTCTAGTGCCTCCTGATTCGTACTAAGAGTTAGCTACCAGCTCGAAGTCTCTGCTTGGCCTGTAGCTGCGATTTTCGCCATACCCAACCTGGAAAGAAACCAACTCCACCTGAAATTACGGCAGTAGGGTTTAGCCAGGTGCGACGCACCTTATACCATAATCTCGAGACTACACGTAATTGCGCAACTGCAATTCCTTGGGATAAGGATGAAGGTAAAACTGTTGCTCCACCCAGGAAGGCGTTGAGTGCCGGCGCAGATGGTGCTTGAGCAACGTGACCGGCACGATCAACGGCAGGTACCCCCGCCGGTACTCGTCAATTAATCCCAACAGCTCCTGCTTGTCGTCAGGATCGAGACTCTCTTTGAGGAAGCCCATCAGGTGTTGCATGACGTTGGCGTGCTTGCCGGGCGTCGCCAGTACCTTTAAACCCTCCATCAATTTCTCAATATACGCCGGATGTAACTGGCTCCAAGGTCGATTGCCGGCATCTGCGACCCTCCTTCCCAGCTGCCGGTAGTGCTGTGGGCTGTGGGCCATCAAGGTCAGTTTCACCGCCGTGTGAAAGCGGACGAGCCCTCCGGCGGTCGGATTCTCCTCCAGGAGCTGGCGCCAACGGCACATGATAAAGGCCCGCTCGATGAAGTTCTCGCGCAGCGCCCTATCGTTGAGCCGGCCCTCCTCTTCGGTAGGTAGATAAGGGAAACGCTCGACAAAGGCCCGTGCGAAGATCCCCACGCCGGTCCCGGCCGGCATTCCATCTTCTTTGTACACCCGCACGCGAAAGCGCCCGGAACTTGGCGAACCCTTCTTGAAGATAAAACCGTGCAGCTTCAACTCTGCCAGGGCGTCCAGGCGCTGTTGGGCCCAGGTCCGCATCCACTCGGTATGATCGGCGCCGGAGCGTGGCGCGATCAACCGGGGCTCTTCCGGGTCCCCGATCAGGCGCATGCTCTCGCGAGGTATGGGAAGACCGCACTCCACCTCGGGACAGACGGGGACCCATTCGACGAATTCTCCCAGCCCGTGGACCAGGAAACGGTCGAGCTTATGTCCGCCGTCGTACCGAACCCGCTCCCCCAGCAGACAGGTGCTAATCCCCAGACGTAATTGACAATTCTCTCGCTCCATTGTGGACTCCTTAGCTTGAATGTTGGCTCTACTGAAAAAGGTCAATCTAACCACAGAGCACGCGGAGGGCACAGA
>CAZCPK010000380.1:0-4146 GCA_964500755.1 uncultured Anaerolineales bacterium | reverse complement strand
TTCTGATGCAACCATGGTCGCGCCTTTGGATAAATATGTTGATAGGCAAGAATAACTATCTACAATATTATCCGAATTTTGGGGAATTGTCAATAATGAGAAGGTCGATTTGACGTAAGCGCTAAATCCTCGCCGGTGCCAAACGGGGCATCTGATTCCAGGTCTGCCCTTTGAGCTCACGTCCGGCTTCTTTCCTGCGGACACCACCCCGTTGTTTGAAGAAAAAAGGAACGTCACTCGTCTGGCATTGGTCGCGGATGTCAATCACCCACGTTTACGGCCCTTACCGGCGTATGATTTCAACTGTGTCGTGCAGTGGGAAGTAACGCTGAATGGCTATAGTCAGGTAGTGTTCGAGACTAATCGCTCGCTTGTCCTGTGGACGGCGCCATCAAATTGGAGATCCTCCACGAGATGCTGGCCTGCTGCCGCCCCGTCGGCCGCGGTCGAAGATCCGGGGCTGCGGACGTCCTTCCGGCTGGTGCGGGAGACCCAGGAGGCGCGGAAGATGGCTCTGGCGGGGTTGCTCGATGACCGATAGGGTGCGAAAATTGCAGCTGTTTGGTCCACTTTTGGCCCTAGAATAATTGCATTATTGCTAGATCCATAATAAACTATAGCAGACGCTACTCCCACATAGGGGTTACACACGCTCTGGAGAATGACCCATGCTCACACCGGAACAGAAAGCCCGCCAGGAGATTGATCGTCTACTTCGTGCGGCCGGCTGGGCCGTACAATCCCGAGAGCGCGCCAACCTTAGCGCGGCCCGGGGCGTCGCCATCGCCGAATTCTCGCTTGAGACCGGCTTTGCCGATTACATGCTCTTCGTCGATAAACGCCCCATCGGCATCATCGAAGCCAAAGCTGTAGGGACCACGCTCAACGGGGTCGAAACCCAGACCGACAAGTACAGCGCGGGCCTATCTCGACCGTTGCGGAAGCGGGCCTGGCACGATCCGCTGCCCTTTCTCTACCAATCCACCGGCGTGGAGACCTTCTTTACCAACGAACGCGACCCCAATCCACGCAGCCGTCGCGTCTTCGCTTTCCATCAGCCCGAGACGCTGGCGAAGTGGGCCGATACCACGAATGTGCCTACCAATGTAGCTGCGGATGATAGCGCCCCTTATACAACGCACAGTCAGACGCTGCGCGCCCGTTTGCACCGGATGCCGCCCTTGGATACGGGCGACCTTTGGGACGCGCAGATCGAGGCGATCCGCAACCTGGAACAGTCCCTCGCGCAGGATCGCCCCCGCGCCCTGATCCAGATGGCGACGGGCAGCGGCAAGACCTACATGGCCGTTAACGCCATCTACCGACTGATCAAGTACGCCAAGGCCAACCGCGTGCTCTTCATGGTCGACCGCACCAACCTGGGCCGGCAGGCCTATAATGCCTTTCAGCAGTACACGACGCCCGACGATGGTCGCAAGTTCACCGAGCTCTACAACGTCCAGCACCTGCAATCCAACGCGCTGGATGAGGTCAGCAAGGTCTGCATCACCACCGTCCAGCGCCTCTACTCGATGCTGCGGGGCGAGCCGGACCTGGACCCGACGCTGGAGCACCGCCCGCTGGGGCGCATGATGGACGTGCTGGGCGACCAGGTGCGCGAGGTCGTCTACAGTGACTACCTCCCCATCGAATACTTCGATTTCATCTTCATTGACGAGTGCCACCGCTCCATCTACAACGTCTGGCGCCAGGTGCTGGAGTACTTCGACGCTTATCTGATTGGGCTGACGGCGACGCCCGCCAAGCAGACCTACGGCTTCTTCAACGGCAATCTGGTGATGGAGTACCCGCGCGAGCGCGCCGTGGCTGACAACGTTAATGTGGACGGGCGCGTCTACCGCATCCGCACGGAGATCACCGAGCTCGGCAGCCGCGTGAAGGCCGGGGAGTGGGTGGGCAGGCGCGACCGCAAGACGCGCGACGAGCGCTGGGAGCAGCTGGACGAAGATCTCGACTACGACGCCGCCCAGCTGGACCGCGACGTGGTCACGCCCGACCAGATCCGTACCGTGATCCGCGCCTTCCGCGACCGGCTCTTCACGGAAATCTTCCCCAGGCGGGAGACGGTGCCCAAGACGCTGGTCTTCGCCAAGGACGACGATCACGCCGAGGAGATCGTCCGCATCATCCGGGAGGAGTTCGGCAAGGGCAACGACTTCTGCCAGAAGATCACCTACAAGACCACGGGCAAGTCCCCCGAGGATCTGATCTCCGACTTCCGCAACAGCTACAACCCGCGCATCGCCGTCTCCGTCGACATGATCGCCACCGGCACCGACGTCAAGCCCATCGAGATCCTGCTTTTCATGCGCCGGGTGAATTCGGCGACCTACTTTGAGCAGATGATCGGGCGCGGCACGCGCGTTATCAGCGAGACGCGCCTACAGGGGGTGACGCCCGACGCGGGCCACAAAACGCACTTCGTCATCGTCGACGCCGTCGGCGTAGTGGAACACCCCAAGATCGACGTGGGTACCCTGGACCGCAAACGTTCCATCGCCTTCGATGCACTGTTGGAGAAGGTCGCCTTCCGCACGGCTGATCTGGACGATCTCTCGTCGCTGGCGGTGCGGCTCTCACGGCTGGAAGGCGACCTGACGGACGAGGAGCGCGCAGCCATCGTCAAGGCCAGCGGCGGACAGACGCCACGGGAGATGGCGCACGGCCTGTTGGACGCGCTGGATGCCGATCAGGTCCAGGCCCGCGCCGAGGCGTTGGCAGGCGACGACCCGCCCACGGCGCAGCACCGTGAGCTGGCCCAAGAGGAACTTATCGAAGCGGCCATCGCGCCCTTCGACAACGCCGACCTGCGCGAGATGTTGACCAACGTCAAGCGGCGCACGGAGCAGACCATTGACGTGGCGAGCGTCGACCGCGTCATCGAGACCGGCTTCAGCGAGGAGGATACGGAGCGAGCGCAGCAGATGGTCACGTCTTTCCGTGAATTCCTGGAAGAGCACCGCGACGAGATCACCGCATTGCAGATTCTTTTCAATCAGCCCTATGCCCGGCAGCACCTCACCTTCCGGCAGATCAAGGAGTTATCTCAGCGCATCGAACAGCCGCCCCATGCCTGGACGACGCAGGCGCTCTGGCAGGCCTACGCCCAATTGGAACAGGACAAGGTACGCGGCGTCGGCGCCAAACGCGTGCTCACCGACCTGGTCTCGCTGGTGCGCCACGCGGTCCAACTGGAAGACGAGCTGGTCCCTTATCCCGATCGGGTGAGGCAGCGGTATCAGGACTGGCTGGCGGCGCAGGAGGCTGCCGGGCGGACCTTCACCGAGGAAGAGCGCTGGTGGCTGGATCAGATCGCGGAGACCATCGGTGTGAATCTGAGCGTCCAGGTGGACGACTTCCAGTACGGCGATCTCTTCAACCGGGGTGGGTGGGCCGCCGCGCGTGAACTGTTTGGTAAGGATCTGCCGGCGCTGCTGGAGGAATTGAACGAGAAATTGGTGGTTTAGAGGTGAAGATGACAAAGGCGAAGATTTTCTTGGTCGGTGACAACGAGGATGACCTGGTCCCCATGGAGGAGAGCGACTACGTTAAGGAAGTCCATCTACAACGGCTTCTGGTCCGTTATCCTGACTTATTGCCGGGTGATCAGATTACGCCCGAGGACCCCCGCCGCTGGCTACTGGTCGCCAGAGAGATGGCGGTGCCGGGAGATGACGAGGAAGCACGCGGGCGCTGGAGCCTGGATCACCTCTTCCTCGATCAGGATGGCGTGCCCACGTTTGTGGAGTGCAAGCGGGCCGCCGATACCCGCGCCCGCCGCGAGATGGTGGCGCAGATGCTGGATTATGCGGCGAACGGCACCGCCTACTGGGGCATGGACCGCTTGCGCCAGTCCGCTGCGGAGACCGCCCAGGCGCTGGATAAGGATCTTGACGCCGAAATCCTGGCGCTCATCGAGGGAGAGGACGCCGCCGATATCGAGGCCTACTGGGAGACCGTGGAGGAGAACCTGGAGGCCGGGCGCGTGCGCCTGCTCTTTGTTATCGATCGTCCGCCCAAGGAACTGCGCCGCCTGGTCGAATTTCTCAACGAGAAGATGGCCGACGTGGAAGTGCTCACCGTCGAGATCAAGCAGTACCTCGGCGCCAACGGGCAGCGCGCCGT
>CAZCPK010000379.1:0-4152 GCA_964500755.1 uncultured Anaerolineales bacterium | reverse complement strand
ACCTAGAGATAGACGCAGCGATCGGCCGCCCGCACCGGGCGGCCTTTTCTTTAAGGAGGTGATGCAATAAAACGTGTTTACGGCACCATACATTCAATGATGGATTAGGTTAATAAAGATACCCTTACACACAGGAGGAGAGCAATGTCTACACGTGTAGATACGACATCGTTGAAGAGTACGCGCACCGCCGAACGCCGCAACGGACAGATCCACGAGGGGCTCAAGGGGATCGTGATCGGCGAGACACGTCTCAGTCAGGTCGACGGGGAGCACGGGACGCTCAGCTACCGCGGCATCGACGTGGGGACGCTGGCCGAGCACAGCTCCTTCGAGGAGACAGTCTACCTGCTCTGGTGGGACGCGCTGCCCACCACCGACCAGCTCGACGACTTCCGCGCGGCGCTGGCGAACAAACGGGCACTCAGCTCCAACATCCACCGGCTCCTGCAGGCGCTGCCGGGCCAGGCGGAGCCCATGGACGCGCTGCGTACCGCCGTCTCCGCGCTGGCCTGCGCCGTCGATGACGACGGTGACCGCTGCCGCGAGGCCAGCGTCAAGGAAGCCATGGCGCTGACCGCCAAGCTGCCCACCATCGTCACCGCCTACTATCACTACCTCAACGACGAGGACATCGTCGCGCCTGATCCGGCGCTGGGCCACGCCGCCAACTTCCTTTACATGCTGCACGGCGAACCGCCCACGGAGACCGAGGCCCACGCCATGGACGTCGCCATGCTGTTGATGGCCGATCACGGCTTCAACGCCTCGACCTTCGCGGCGCGGGTGACCTCCTCGACATTAGCCGACCTCTACGCCGCCATGACCACGGCCATCGGCACGCTGGGCGGCCCGCTGCACGGCGGCGCCAACCGCCGTGCCATGGAGATGTTGCTCGACATCGGCTCAGCCGACAAGGCCGACGCCTACCTCACCGCCGCGCTGGCCGCGGGCCAGCGCATCATGGGCTTCGGCCACCGCGTCTACCGGCACGTCGCCGACCCCCGCTCGCACACGTTGCGCCGCATGCTGCGCGAGCTCTGCGAACAACACGCCCGCATGGACCTCTACACGCTGGCCTGCACCGTCACCGACCTGATGGCGGCCAAGAAGGGCCTCTACCCCAACGTCGACTTCTACGCCGCGCCCATCCTCTACCTGTTGAACATCCCGTTGACGCTCTTCACGCCGGTCTTCGCCATAAGCCGCATCCCCGGCTGGACGGCCCAGGTGATGGAGCAGTACGCCAACAACCGACTCCTGCGCCCACTGGCCCGCTACGTCGGCGCGCAGAACCGCGAATACGTCCCGTTACACGCACGCTGAAACACTCCAACTTTTAACCTTCAACTTGAAAGTTGCAACTCAATCTTAGAGGAGAGGAAAATGCCAAGGACCTTAGCAGAGAAAATCATCGCCGCTCATCTGGTCGAGGGGGAGATGACGCCCGGCGCGCCCATCGCCCTCGCCATCGACCACACGTTGACCCAGGACGCCACCGGCACCATGGCCTGGCTACAGTTCGAGGCGCTGGACGTGCCGCAGGTGCGCACCGAGCGCTCCGTCAGCTACGTCGACCACAACACGCTGCAGACCAACTTCCGCAACGCCGACGACCACCGCTACCTGCAGAGCGTCGCGGCCAAGTACGGTGCCTACTTCTCGCGCCCGGGCAACGGGATCTGTCACCAGGTACAATTAGAGCGCTTCGCGGAGCCCGGCAAGACGCTGCTGGGCTCCGACAGCCACACGCCCAACGCCGGCGGCCTCGGCACGTTGGGCATCGGCGCGGGCGGCCTCGACGTCGCCGTCGCCATGGCAGGCGCGCCGTTCCACCTCGCCATGCCCGCCATCGTCGGTGTGCGGCTTACGGGGCAACTATCGCCCTGGGTGACGGCCAAGGACGTCATTCTGACGCTGCTGCAGCGGCTGAGCGTCAAGGGCGGCGTGGGCAAGATCATGGAATACTACGGTCCCGGCGTCGCGACGCTCACCGTCGACGCGCGGGCCACCCTCTGCAACATGGGCGCGGAGCTGGGCGCCACCTCCTCCCTCTTCCCCAGCGACGCGCGGACCCGCGCCTATCTCGCCGCGCAGGGCCGCGCGGACGCCTGGCAGCCCCTGGCAGCCGATCCCGGCGCGTCCTACGCCGAGACGCTGGCCCTGGATCTCGGCGCGGTCGTCCCCATGATCGCGCAGCCCTCGAGCCCCGACAACGTGGTGGCGGCGAGCGAGCTGGCGGGCACCCCCGTCGACCAGGTCTGCATCGGCTCCTGCGTCAACGCCTCTTACGAGGACCTGGCGCGCGTGGCCGCCGTCGTCGAGGGGCAGCGGATTCATCCGGACGTCAGCTTTACGGTGACGCCGGGCAGCCGCCAGGTACTCACGCAGCTGGCCGAGACCGGCGCCCTGACCGCGCTCGTCGCGGCGGGCGCGCGGATTCTGGAGGCCGCCTGTGGGCCCTGCGTGGGCATGGGGCAAGCCCCGCCGACGGACGCCATCTCGCTCCGCTCGGTCAACCGCAACTTCAAGGGGCGCAGCGGCACCCCCGACGACCACGTCTATCTCGCCAGCCCGGAGACCTGCGCCGCCAGCGTGCTGCGCGGCGTGCTCACCGATCCGCGCGCCCTCGGCGATCCGCCCGGCGTCGCGACCGACTTGAACAGCGCCCCCGCCGACGCCATGATCCAGGCGCCCGCCGCCCACCCGGAGAACGTCCGCATTATCCGGGGGCCCAACATCAAACCGGTGCCCGTCAGCAAACCGGTGCCCGCCACCGTGGAGGGACGGGTACTGCTCAAAGTGGGCGACAACGTCACCACCGACGACATCATGCCCGCCGGGGTCAAGGTGCTGCCGCTGCGCTCCAACGTCCCCGCCATCGCCGAGTACGTCTTCTGGCGCGTCGATCCCGACTTCGTCGAACGGGCCAAAGCCTGGAGCGGCGGTGTGCTGGTGGGCGGCGAGAACTACGGGCAAGGCTCCAGCCGGGAACACGCCGCGCTGGCCCCGATGTACCTGGGCGTCCGCGCCGTGCTCGCCAAGTCCTTCGCCCGCATCCACCAGGACAACCTCGTCAACTTCGGGATCCTGCCGCTCCTCTTCCAGGACCCCACCGACTACGAGACGCTCCACCAGGGCGACGAGCTCCAGATCCAGGACGTCCATGGCGGCTTTCAGGGCGGCGATCTACTGCTGATCCGCAACCTGACGCAGGAACGCACCTACACCGTGACCCACACCCTAACGCCGCGCCAGGTCAAGGTCGTGCTGGCGGGCGGCCTGCTCAACCACGTGCGGCAGCGCGCCGACTAGATCGCTCGGATTGAATGACCAGGGCTTTATAGAAACGTTATAACGTCCGAACGTTATCCACTTCAAATTCTCTTCTTATAAGGAGCTACACATGACCTATCCGGTAACTTTCATACCCGGCGACGGCATCGGCCCCGAGGTGACCGCGGCGGCGCGCCGCGTGCTCGAGGCGACCGGCGTCGCCTTCACGTGGGATGTGCAGCGGGCCGGCGCCGCCGTCATGGACGAGACCGGCACGCCGCTGCCAGACGCCGTGCTCGACTCCATCCGCGCCACGGGCGTCGCGCTCAAGGGGCCGATCACCACGCCCGTGGGCAGCGGCTTCCGCAGCGTCAACGTCGCCATCCGCCAGGCGCTGGATCTCTACGCCAACGTGCGCCCGGCGCGGACGTGGCCCGGCGTGCCTCACGCCTACGCCGACGTCGACCTGGTGGTGGTGCGCGAGAACACCGAGGGCCTCTACGTCGGCATCGAGCACGACGTCATCGCCGACGAGGCCGCCGAGTCGATCCGTATCATCACGCGCCGGGCCAGCGAGCGCATCGTCCGCTTCGCCTGCGACTACGCACGCACCAACGACCGCCAACAGGTGACGGCGGTGCACAAGGCCAACATCCTCAAGTTGAGCGACGGTCTCTTCCTGCGGGTCGCCCGCGAGGTCGCCGCGGCCTACGACGACCTCACCTTCAATGACCTTATCGTCGACAACGCCTGCATGCAGCTGGTCCAGCGCCCCACGACCTACGACGTGCTGGTACTGCCCAACCTCTACGGTGACATCGTCAGCGACCTCTGCGCGGGGCTGGTGGGCGGCCTGGGCGTCACACCGTCGGCCAA
>CAZCPK010000378.1:0-4155 GCA_964500755.1 uncultured Anaerolineales bacterium | reverse complement strand
GGAGATGGCCTGGTATGACTCAAAACTCGTCGAGGACGAGTACGTCCTGGGGGCCGCGATCTTTACCCTGGGCGGCGCCGACAAGTGGCCCGACTTCGATTACGAACACCTTCTGCCGCAGCTGCGCGACTATATCCTGCGCCAGCATCGCCTCTACGGATAACGTCACCGCCGACATCTGTACGCCCGACCAGGGACATCCTGGTCAAAAGAGGGATCCCAAAACTCTTCTCCGGCGCGATGCGGGCTGCCGGCTGATCGTCTATACTATAGAGTGCGCCGAGTCTACACGTTTTTCGCTAGATTACGAACGCCCCCGCTATCCCTGGGGCAGCGACGCAGATTGAGGTGGATTTATCGTGTGTATGAAACGCAAAGGAGCAGGGAACGATGGACGTAAAGGTCAGGGTCTCTAATCTACGCAAGTCATTTGGCGACGTCCAGGCTGTCAAGGACGTCAGCTTCGAGGTCTGTCCCGGTGAAATCTTTGGCCTGTTAGGCCCGAACGGCGCCGGCAAGACGACGACCATTCGCATGATGTTGGACATCTTCCGCCCAGACGCCGGTACCGTGACCATCTTTGGGGGCGAGATGACCGAGGAGAAGAAGAACCGCATCGGGTATCTGCCGGAGGAGCGGGGGCTCTACGAGGACCAGAAACTGGAGGCGACGTTGGTCTATCTGGCGACGCTCAAGGGGCTGACCGCCGCAGAAGCGCACGAGAGACTGCGACCCTGGCTTGAGCGCCTGGATCTGCACGCCTATCGCGATAAGAAGGTCAAGGAGTTGAGCAAGGGCATGCAGCAGAAGGCGCAGATCATCAGCACGTTGCTCCACGATCCCGACCTCATCGTCGTGGACGAGCCGTTCTCAGGGCTGGATCCCGTCAACACGCGGCTGGTCAAGGATATTATTGAGGAGCTGCGGCAGGAGGGCAAGGCCATCATCATGTCGACGCATCAGATGTACCAGGTGGAGGCGCTCTGCAGCCGCATTGTTCTGATCCATCGGGGCGAGGCTGTTCTCTATGGTGAGGTCGAGTCGATCAAGCGGGACTTCGCGGGCAACGCCGTCGCCATCGAAGGTGAGGGCGATTTTGAGGCGCTCCCCGGAGTGCTAGAAGTCCGCCGTCATAACGGGCTGTGGCATCTTCCCCTGAAAGCGGGCACCGATCCCCAGACCGTCTTCCGCGCGTTGGCGCAACAGGAGAACGCCAGAGTTGAACACTTCGAGATCGCCGAGCCGTCGCTGGACGACATCTTTATCTCCGTCGTCCAGGACAAGGTCGGCGAGGAGGCGCCCAACCATGCGTGAATTGTGGCTGATCGCCCGGTACGAGTACCTCAAACAGGTCAAACAGCGCTCGTTTATCCTGCTGGTGCTGGGACTGCCGCTTTTTATGGTCCTCATTGGCGTGATCTCGATCGTCGCCGTGCTGAGTACCCTGGACCGCCGGCCCGTGGGATTTATCGACAGAGCTGAATTGATTGGCGAGGGCATCCTGGTCGAGGTGCGAGAGGAGAATAGCTTTCGGGCGCCGCCGCGTCCCTTTGACGACGAAGTGAGCGCACGGGCTGCCCTGGAGGCCGGTGAGATCCAGGCGTACTATGTAATCCCAGAAGGGTACCCATTAGAAGCCGGGGCGGATCTCTACTATACATCGGAATCGCCCGACGAGGAGATTCAGGACGA
Organism: uncultured Anaerolineales bacterium; assembly: GCA_964500755.1. Classification (GTDB taxonomy): domain Bacteria; phylum Chloroflexota; class Anaerolineae; order B4-G1; family SLSP01; genus G713. Next base: position 2,463 of record CAZCPK010000378.1, on the reverse strand, counting down.
ATTTGGCGAGCTGCTGCGCGCTGCACTGATTCGCCAGCAGCCCGAGGAGGTGCGGAATCGTCTAGCGCAAGGCCTTGATCTGTCGGTACACGCGGCGGAGGGGGAGCGCACCTTCGATTCTGTCTCTCTTCTCGATATCCTCATTCCTTTCTTCGGGACGTTCCTGATCTACTTCAGCATCACCATGGGCGGCGGCTACATGTTGCAGGCCATCACCGACGAGAAGGAAAATCGGACGATGGAGATTCTGGCGTCCTCCGTTACGCCGCAGCAGCTGATGATCGGCAAAGCGGTGGGATTGATGGGCGTCGTGGTGACGCAGCTGCTCCTCTGGGGCGGGCCACTGCTCGTCGGCGGGTTGGTCCTGGGACAGTTTCTGCAGTTCTTCGCCGGTTTTACCATTCCGTGGACGGCCCTGCTTCTCATGGTCGTCTACTTTGTCCCTACCTTTGCCCTGGTCACCGCTTTTATGATTGCCGTGGGCGCTGTCGTTCCTGATCAACAGCAGGGACAGCAGATCGCCAGTATCTTCAATCTACTCTTTATTATGCCCGTCTTCTTTTCTGCCGTCATCCTCAGTAATCCCCAGCATCCCATCGTCGTGGGCTTGAGTCTCTTTCCCACCACGGCGTTTATAACCATTCTGATGCGCTGGGCCCTCAGCGGGGTGCCTACGTGGCAGCTGATCGTCAGCTGGTTGATTTTGACCGGTACGTCGGCCGGCATGCTCTGGGCCGCCGCGCGTATCTTCCGGATGGGGATGTTGCGCTACGGACAGCGTCTGAAGTTCAAGGGAGTGCTGTCCGCCATTCGGGGGGAGCGTCCGCAGCAGGCAAAGGAGGGGCAGCGTGCGTAATATCTGGCAGGTTATCAAGCATGAAATCGTCAGTACCATCGGGAAGCCATCTTTCTGGCTGACCACCGTCGTCTTTCCCATCTTTATCTTCGCCATCAGTTTTGGCTCTCAATTCCTCTCCCAGCAGATTGTGGAGGGAGAGGTGGAGTTGCCGTGGAGTGGGGCGACCGAGACCAAGCCCACGGGCTACGTCGATGAGTTGGGACTCATCCAAGATTTTCCTCAGGACATCTCGGCCCACGCCTGGCGTTCCTTTACGTCCGTGGACGCCGCCCGGGCAGCGCTGCGTGCCGATGAGATTGACGAATACTACGTGATCCCCGCCGACTTCATGGAGATCGGCGAGGTTACCCTGATCCAGGAACAGTTTTCGCCCTTTTCCGCTCTGGAAGGTGAGGTCTTCCGACAAGTCATCACCTATAACTTGATCCCGGATCCCGAGCGGGCCCAGTATGTTCAACGCCCCCTGGCAGAGGTTGAGCGACACGCTCTGGAAGCGTCCCCGGATGGGGGAGAAGAACTGACGCCGGAGCAGAAAGGCGCCCAGGCGGCGGTGCCCTACGTCGTACTCTTTATCTTCTTCTTCCTGCTGACGTCGAGCAGCAGCCTGATGCTCAACAGCGTCTCCAAGGAGAAGGAGAATCGGGTCGTGGAGGTGCTCCTGCTTAGTCTGGATCCCCGGGAGCTGATGACCGGCAAACTGTTGGGATTGGGTGTCGTCGCCTTGATTCAGATGGTGGTCTGGTTGGGCGGCGGTCTACTGATCAGTCGGCAGCAGACCCCGCTGTTGGGCAACGTCGCCGCTATCGTCTCAAACCTACCTACCAGTTTCCTGATCTACGCGTTACTCTATTTCCTGTTGGGCTATCTGACCTACGCCTCGCTGATGGGCGCGCTGGGCGCGCTGGCGCCGAAGTCCAAGGAGACGGGCCAGTTTACGTTCCTGGTGCTGCTGCCTCTGATGCTGCCGCTCTGGCTCAACGCGCCGCTTACGCAGAATCCCGATAGCACGTTGTCCGTTATCTTCAGCCTCTTTCCGCTCACCTCACCGATTTCCATGATGACCCGCATGGCGGCGATCACCGTCCCGCTGTGGCAGACGGTGCTCAGCCTGGGGCTGCTCGTGCTGACCAGCTACGGCTTCCTGGTGCTGGCGGCGCGCTTCTTCCGCGCCGATACCTTGCTTTCCACCTTGAGCCTCAACTGGAAGCGTATTCGGCGCGTGTTAACTGCGAGCCCAGAGCGTTAGGGGCTTTTAAGAAAACGGCGCTGTTGAAAGGCTCCGCGACTGTCCTGAAAGACGTAGGACACTTGTCCTGGGGCCAATGCCCAAGGGTTGCCCCACAGGGTAAGCATAGCGGAGTGGCGTTATGACGCGACTCCATCGCGACTCCGCCCAAGGACTTCGTCGCTAACTACAAACATCTACACAAAATTGTGTAGGATATTGTACTTTCGAGACGTATGCACCCATTGTATCTCGTAATGGATCAACCTTTGCCTAAAAGTGATAGGTAGCTAAATGTTAACATATTTTTTCTGACCTACTTAGGGGGAAGGTTCGGAAATAGGTTGACACTTTTGAATAGCAACGTACCGGTCTATTA
>CAZCPK010000377.1:0-4164 GCA_964500755.1 uncultured Anaerolineales bacterium | reverse complement strand
AGGGGGCGACGTTTGGGCAGCGGCAGCAGGCCGTAGGGCGTCACCAGCGGCATGGTGATGTTCAGGTCGTGGAAGAACATGACCATCCGAGTCTCCGGATAGGTCTGGACCGGGCGCTGGAATCGGTCCCCGATCATTAAGGTACCTTCCGGGTTGAGGTAGCGTACGTCGTCGGCCCGCTCCCACGTGTCCGGATCGGTCTGGGACACCGGCTTCATAAAGCCGTCGGGGTCGAAGTCGGTATAGGGCGCGTGAACGATAAGTTCGATCATGGAGACGCCTTTATGCTCCGGGACGTGGTAGACGCCGACGATATCGATCTGTTCGGTCGCCTTGTTCATCAGTTTCCTCCTAACACGTAACGTAGCACCAGCGCGTCGGAGAGCAGCTCGACGGGCGCGCGGTCGTCGGTGAAAGGGCGGGCGGCAGGCTTGATCTCTGTCAGGTTCTCCTGGGCGAGGCGCGCGACGGTCCTGAGCCGAGGATCCGTCAGGGCGGCGGCATTCTGCGCCAGATCCGCTGCAGCGGTGGGCTGCAGCGTCCCGTAGACGAGGGCGTTGAAGGTGTCGGGCACGCTCACGACGTGGACCGAGGGATAGACCTGCTGCATGGTCGCGACCAGCGCCTCGACCAGCCGCCAGTCGTCCGGCGTGTGGCCCACGTTAATGGCGACGACACCCTCGGCGGTGAGGTGTGCGGCGATCTCCTGGAAGAACTCCACCGTGGTCAGATGCCAGGGGATGTAGGGCAGCCGGTAGGCGTCGACGGCGACCACGTCGTAGCGCGTGTCCGTCGTCTGCAAGAAGGCGCGCCCGTCGGTGGTGTGAATGTCGAGGTTGGGCTGACGCATGTGAAAGTATTGGCGGCCCACGTCGACGATGTGCGGATCTATCTCCACGCCGTCGATAGGGACGGTGCCGTAGAGTGCGGTGTACTGCGTGGAAATCGTACCGGCTGCCAGACCGATCACCAGCAGGCTGTCCACGTCCGTCGGATCGTGGGGCGGGGGATTGAAGTAGGGCGCGACCAGAAAGTAGTCCCACGTCCCGCCGGTTAAAACCTGGTCGGGGGTGTAGATGGAGTGGATGCCCTGACCCTCGTTGAGGAGCAAGAAGCGCACGCCCGCCGCGTTTTCGACCACCTGGATGAGGTTGTAGCTGGATTCTTCCTCGTGGAGCAGCCCCGTCTGCGGTTTGATCGTCCCGGTGGGGAGCAGCAGGAGCCCGCAGAGCAGGGGGAGCACCCAGACAAGCCGCCAGAACCGGCGGCGGTGCGCCCACCAAAGGCCCGCGACGCCGGTCGCCGCGGCGAGCAGCGCCAGCAACAGGAACGTCCGGCGCGTGCCGAGCAGTGGAACGAGCACCAGGTTAGGGAGGAAGGTGCCCAGGAAGCTGCCGCCCGTCGAGATGGCGTAGATGCGGCCCGCCGTGATGCCGGAGGCTTTCACGTCGGTCATGGCGAGACGAATGACGAAGGGCGAGACGCAGGCCAGCAGCGTCACCGGTGCCACGAAGAGTAACAAGATGACGACGAAGGGACCGGTGACCAACCCGACGTTGAAGGTGCGCATGCCCTGGGTCGCGAGGTTCAGAATCGGCTGGCTGATCAGGGGGATGAGGGCGATGGTCAACCCGGCGCCGACCAGCAGCGTGTAGAGCGTCGCGGGCTCGGGAGAGCGATCGGCCCAGCGACCGCCGATCGTATAGCCCGCCGCCAGGTAGAGCAGAATCAGCCCGATGATGGCCGACCAGACCAGCTCCGACGTTCCGAAGACGGGCGCCAGCAGTCGTGAAGCCGTCAATTCCAGGGCCAGGATAATCAGCCCGCCCATAAAGGCGCTAGCGTACAGGCGAATGGTCATGCAGACTCCTTAAAAGATCGTCTATTGGTCACTTGGTCGCGTGGTCGCTGGGTCCATTGGTCAACAGATGAGAAAAATCAGTTCAATTCGCTGGCATTCTTTCGTGTCCGGTGATCAAATTTCTGACCTCGTTGGGATGATGTGCTCCGATTTAAGCGGGGGCCTGATCTTGATACTCCGCGCGCTCTCCTTTGCGGTAGCGGAAGCGGGCGCCGTATAGGTGCAGAATGCGGCGCTGTTCGGCGGGCGGCTTCTTGCGTAACTTGAAGCGCAGGGTGTCCACGACGTCTTTGATGAGCTGATCGGCCTCCTCGCGTAGAAGATTGACGGTCTCCTGCGCCTTGTCGTAAGCGCGCTCAGCGGCGGCGACGTCGGCGGTCTCCTGATAGACTTCGTCGAGCACGGTGCGCAGCTCCTCGGCGCTGGGGTTGACCATCGGCGCGTAGCCGACGGTGACCGCCTCAAGATCTCCCTGAATGGCGGCGGCGGCTGCGTTAAGCCAGCTCTCGTACGTCGTCAGTTTGGGTACCTTGCCGTCGGCGGGCAGCCCGTATATCTCAAGGCGAGAGGTTGGCTGGCCCTGTCGTTCCACGCGCCGCTTGAGCACCTCCCAGAAGTCGCGCAGGTAGGTCTCGAGACGGTCCAGCGCTGCGTTGCGCGTCTCAATGCGTTGGGAGCGTTCATTCTGCCGGATCTTCAGCGTCTGGAGTGCGGTGTCGAACGTGGGGAGCAGATCCGCCACCTCCTCCACCAGACTCCGGGGAAGATAGCTGCGATCCGTCCGCCGATCGTGCCGCGCGGCCTGCAACGTCTTGGCCAGAAACTTCAGGCGCGCGCTGTCACTGCGTGGGGCGCGATAGTACGGCATGTGAGATGCTCCTTTGCCATGACCGGGTGCGAGGGCGTGGACCGCACTCTAAGTAAGTCCGTAAAAGTTTCTTTACTCCAAACGTGTTCACCATTCGCTCCCGTCCCCGTCTCGGGGACGGCTAACCGTGAACGTCTCGGTTCTAAGGAGACTGCCCCCAAGACGCGGGCTCCGAGCAAATGTTAACATATTTTTTCTGACCTACTTAGGATAGCTCCAATCATACCTCTCGTGCAGCGCGCCTCTTTTGCGGCGTATATCAGTTTTCCTATTAAATATCAGTTGTTTGTATTGTCAACTTGTCTTTTGTGGAGCGAAGAGGGTCTGTCGCAATCTTGCCCCGTTCTCTGCTAGACCTCTTCCGGCCCGGGTGCGGGCGCCTCTTCGCCCTCCCGGAGCACGCGTAACATCGCCGCGTGGATCTGACCGTTGCTGGCGACGACGTTGCCCTCTTCCAGGCGCGACGGACCGCCGTCGAGGTCGGTGACTTGCCCGCCGGCCTCCTCGACGATGAGGATGCCCGCCGCAACGTCCCAGGGATGTAGACGAAGCTCCCAGAAGCCGTCCAGGCGCCCGCAGGCCACGTAGGCCAGGTCGAGCACGGCTGCCCCGGCGCGGCGTATCCCCTGGCTGCGGCGGAGGAAGTGCGCCAGATGAGCCGCGTTGTTGTCCGCCGCCGACCAGCGGTCGTAAGGAAATCCGGTCGCCAGAAGCGCGTGGATGAGCTGATCGGTCGTGGTAACGTGGATGGGTTCGTCGTTACGCGTCGCGCCGTTGCCCCGGCGGGCGGAGAAGCATTCGTCCCGAAGTGGGTCGTAGATCACGCCGATCAGGGGCTCGCCGTCGACCAACAACGCCAGGGAGAGGCCGACGTGCGGGAAGTTGTGAGCGAAGTTGTTCGTTCCATCGAGGGGATCGATGACCCAGAGCGGGCCGGGATGATCCAGCGCGGCGCCGCCCTGCTCCTCGGCCAGTATATTGTGGGTGGGGAAGACTTGACGTAGCCGACTGACGACCCGTTCTTCGGCCGCGTGATCGGCTTCTGTCACCAAATTGACCTTCCCTTTGTGTGTGATCTCGTGACGCTTCCCGAAGTGCTGCCGGATCAGTGTTCCCGCGTCGCGGGCAACCTCTTCCGCCGTGACAAGTATCTCTTGAGGATCCATGGGTCTCCTTCTTGATGTAATGATCCGAAAATAGGGGCTAGTCTCGACCGCTGACAGTCTCCCAGAACTGTTGCCAGAACGGTTGCGGCGTTGGTGTGGGGGTGGGCGTCGGCGAGGGAGTGGGCGTTGGAGTCACCGTAGGTACGGCAGTATAGGGTCGTACCAGCGTCTCGCCCGGTTGCACCTGGGCGGCGTGTTCTTGCGCCCAGGCGCGTACGTACTCCTCGCTGGCGACGTCCATCCCGACGAGCGCGATGGACTTGCTCGAG
>CAZCPK010000376.1:0-4183 GCA_964500755.1 uncultured Anaerolineales bacterium | reverse complement strand
TCATGTCCTAAGATTCCTCGCTAAGTGACGACCACGGGGCGAGCCGCAACCCGTTGGCGATGTTTCCCCTTGCCGCAGTAAGGGCAAGGGTCCGCCAGCGTCAGGATTCGCATCTGGCAATGGGGACAGCGTGAGCATTCGGCCTGCCAGTACTCCCAGGGTGTCATCTCGATGAGGGCGTCGTTGGTGACGTCGAGGCCACAGGCCGGGCAATGATGCGTGGCCTCCTCGATGAGGTTGTTGCAGTAAGGGCAGAGCAGCAGCGCTTCCTCCGTGGTGAACGCTAACTGAAAGCGAAACCCGGTCAGTCGTGCATCTTTGACGCGCCGCACAAAATCACGGTTGACAAAGACAGTCTTGAGTGGCTCCTCAGGAATCTTGAAGATGGTCAACCCTGCCAAGCGCCCCTCGTGGAAACGATAGCGCAGAACGCGCATGATCCGCCCACTACTCCTGTAGCGTTTGACCTCCGAGCGCTCCACATCCAGAGCATCGACCGTCCGCGTGACGTTGAAGGTCTGAAAAGGCTCTGGACACAAGGCACAGCCCAGGGGAACGAATTGCCCATTATCAACCAGTAGATCGTGCAATGCGGTCACCGCGCGGGGGCTGAAGATGGGGATGTGCGAGGTGAGTCCAGGAAAATCGCTCCACGGAAGCCCTGATTGCTCGATCGGTTCGACCTGCATGGGAGACACATCCCTTGCCAGCGGCGTGCCATCGAAAGCTCGGTACTGCTCCAGGATCTTCTCCTGAGCCGACACCAGGGTCCGGTAGTGGTTGACGTGCGCGCGCAGAATGAAGATGTCCATCGCTTGACCTACGACTCGCCCGTCGGGTCCCAGGTGCAGTGGTAATTCTCATCGAAGGCGTCGATGTGGCACATGTCCTCCTCGGAGATCTCAAAGTCGAAGACGTCGGCGTTGGCGCGGATGTGGTCGGGGTTGGACGACTTGGGGATGACGACCATGTCGTGCTGGAGCACCCAGCGGATGAGGATCTGGGCGGGTGATTTGCCGTACTTCTCGGCGTATTTCTTGAGTTCCGGATCGTTCAAGCGCTCGCCCTTGGTCAGGGGGCTGTAGGCCTCCAGCACGACGTCGTGCTCGTTGCAATAGTCAAGCAGCTCCTTCTGGTAGAGCCAGGGGTGGAACTCGACCTGGTTGACGGTTGGGACGACCTCGGCGGTCTGCAGCAGATCCTCGATGTGCCGGATGGTATAGTTGCTGACGCCGATGGCGTGGGCGCGCCCCTCGGCGTAGATCTTCTCCAGCGCCCGCCAGGTCTCGGCGCGCTGCCCGGTGGGCCAGTGGATGAGGTAGAGATCGACGTAGTCCAGGTCCAGGCGGCGCAGGCTCTTGTCGAAGGCCTTGAGCGCCTTGTCGTAGCCGTGGTCGGTGTTCCACAGCTTGGTGGTGACGAAGATCTCTTCGCGGGGGATCTCGCTATCACGGAGGGCCTGTCCCACGCCGCGCTCGTTGCCGTACATGGCGGCGGTGTCGACGTGGCGGTAGCCGGCCTCGAAGGCCCAATTCAGCGTCTGGCGCACCGGTTTACCGTCGCGGATCTGCCAGGTGCCGATGCCCAGCCGGGGCATCTCGACGTCATTATTCAACGTGATGGTGCTCTTAATCGTCAAGGTCATCGTGTCCTCCTCTGAAAATAGTCGCTTGGTCGTTTGGTCGCTTAGTCTCTTGGTCAAGTCGTCCAATCGTCAATGGATACGGAGTAGAGAAAATCAGGTAAATCCGCTCAATCCGTTGATTTATTTTCGGATTTGTGTTTTTTCATTCGCCAGGAGTGCTTCTTCACCTCTCCGTCGTCGAAGATGCGGACGACCTCGAAGCGCACGCGGCCCTCTTCCACGGCGCGGGCGATCTGCCGCTGGCTGTGACTCAGCCGCGCTTTGCCGCGCTTGATATCAAGGATGATGACCTCCATGCCGTCGCCGTCGGTGATGCGGTCACGCACGCGGGAGTAACCGTCGAAGACGACGTAGTCCACGGGGCTGCCCAGAAAGCGCGCGTCGGCGGGCCAGTAGTCGAAGCCGGGGAGCAGCGGCGCGATCTGTTCGGCCATCTTGCCCTTGAGGACGGCGCGGCTGCGCTGGGTGCTGTCCTGGCGGGCCGCATCAATGCGCTCCTGCTGCTTTTCTCGGAGGTGTTGAATCTTCCCCTCGTAGGTCTGGATGATCCGGGCCTGGCTCTGCTTGACCTGTTGCTCGTGTTCGGTGACGATCTCCGCGCGCAGTGTCTGAAGCTCGGCGGTGTGACGCTGTTTCATCCAGTAGTAGACCAGGGCAGCGCCGAGTAGCAGGCCGACAATGAGTAAGACGAGATCCATTTATTGAAAGCTCCTGGCGTGAACATGGGATGGGTTGTGCGGACCACGTATGGTGTCTATGTCCCCCATTTTATCAGCTCTATGGAGCTTGGCGAATAGAGAAATGACCGTTGTTCAGTCGCTGAAGTGCCACTTGACGTTTTTGAGTTTACGGCGCAGAGGAGGTAGGCGGAGGGCCAGCAAGAGCAGCGTGATGATGAGGTAGGGGAGGCCCTCCGTCACGTCCTTATTCTGCCACATCACGTGGACCACGACCAGCAAGCTGGCGACGTAGACCGTACGCTGCAGCTGCTTCCACCGCTTACCCAGCCGTTTTTGCCAGCCCGTCGTTGACGTGATCGCCATCACGAGCAAGATCAGGAAAGCGACGAGGCCCACGACGATAAAGGGTTGCGTCACCAGGGCGGGCAGCAGGAAGCGCAGGTTAAAGCGATAGTCGAGGCCCGTGAAGGCGAGAAAGTGGAGCAGCGCGTAAAAGAAGGTGTAGAGGCCCAGGGTGCGGCGCACTTTCCGTACCCGCGAAGATAGAAGGACGAAGTTGAGGGGCGTGACGGTCAGCGTCAGCAGCAGGAGAATCAGCGCGGGCCAGCCCGTGCGGATGATCATTTGCTGTGCCGTATCGATGAAGAAGCGTCCGCGCGCGTAGTCGAGCAGCAGCAGCGCGAGGGGCGTCAGCGCGCCAACGTGTACTAGGATCCGCAGCCAATGCTTACGTAGACGGGTCAGTAATACCATCGTCCGTCGTCCAGATCCTCGTAGAGGTCGGCGACCTCGTCGGCGTAGCCGTTGAAAAAGAGCGTCTCAACGCGTCTGTTCTCCCCGATTCTTCGTTCAGTCGCTTGCGACCAGCGCCGGTGGTCGATTTTGGGATTGACGTTGGCCCAGAAACCGTATTCCGTGGAATTGACCGCCATCCACAATGATGTGGGCATCTCCGCCACCAGGTCGATCTTCACCACGGCCTTGATGCTCTTGAAGCCATACTTCCAGGGGACCACCAGCCGGACGGGCGCACCCTTCTGCGGCGGCAACGGTTCCCCGTAATTACCCGTCGCCAGGATGGTGAGATCGTGCAGGGCCTCGTCCAGGCGCAGTCCCTCGACGTAGGGCCACGGGAACGAGGACATGCGCCGCTGTCCGGGCATCTCGTCGGGATCGTAGCGCGTCTGAAAGCGCACGTATCTGGCATCCGCCGTCGGCTCGACCTCCTTGAGCAGCCGGGAGAGCGGGAAGCCCATCCAGGGGATGATCATGGAGTAGGCCTCGACGCAGCGCATGCGATAGATGCGTTCCTCCAGCTCGAAGGCGCGCAGGTCGTCCAGATCGAAGGTCCGGGGAGTGCGCACCAGACCACCGACCTCGACCTTCCAGGGCTCGGTGGGAAAATCGGCTGCCACCCGGGTGACGGCGCGCTTGTCGGCGGTGAAGTCGTAGTAGTTGGTGTAGTTGTAGGCGACGTCCTTGGGCGTGAGGGGATTGCCCAGCTCGTCGGTCTCCGAGCCCGGCGGGGGATAGGGCTGTTCGGCCAAGGTAGGGTTGCTGGTGGGGCCCGGAGTGCCGGCGGGCGGCGCCCCTCCCGGATTGCACGCCGCCAGCAGCAGCGCGCTTCCCGTCACCAACCCCAGGGATTTGAGGAACTCGCGACGTGAGCGATAGATGCCTTCCGGCGTGATCTCCGACGACTTTATTTTTTTCATGCTCCACTCCATTATATTTGTAGTTGAACAGCTTGGCAACTTTAGGAATATACCTTTGACTCTACTGAAATAACTAGCGGAAATCGGATTTGTAACCGTTCAGACCCAGGGAGCATTGGACACAGATTCACACGGATTCACAC
>CAZCPK010000375.1:0-4235 GCA_964500755.1 uncultured Anaerolineales bacterium | reverse complement strand
GGGGCGGACGCCCAGGGCCTGGGGATTTCTGACGGTGAGTTTGAAGGTGCCGTCTCCGCGCCGGACCACGTAGGGTTCCAGGGCGCGGATAGCCGGCTGCATCTCCTCGGGGTTCACCGTCTGTTGTTTCGTGGTAGGGGGCGGCACATTGGCGCCCACAGGCTCGACGCTCACGAACAGGGGAAGTAAGAGCGTGATAACCAACATCATCGATAACAATTTACGCCGCCTCGCGTGACTACTCGTGGTACACTCTCCTTAAGGTGTAGTGTGAAGGGACTGTGTGGCCTGGGAGTGCTTAGCAGTGCCGACCGGTTGCTCCGCAGCCACACTCATCCTAACATAGCGGTGGGGACGTTGTCAACGGGGAAAATCCCTGGTTTTACCCTAGGGATTTTCCCCAGGTGGGATCCTTTTACGTGCGTTCTTCCTGGCTCGTTGCTAGTACTTTTTCCCTAGGGTAACCAAGGAATTTTCATGTCGCAAGCTACATCAACGCTGGGCAAACGAAACGGTTCCAAGGGAGAAGATGCATTAGGCGTTACGTGTGTTATCCGTATCACCCCCGCCTTCGCTTGCTTTGTTCGCGTCTAATCACGTGCTGCAGCTTGACCACCCGACCAAGTGACCAAGCGACCAAGCGACCAAGTGACCCCCCGACCCGGGGATCATGCAAGGTCGAGACGGGCGATCCGGCTAGAACGCCGTCAAAACCCGCCGCAGGATCCGCAGCCAGTTGCGGTAGAAGATCTTCTCGACGTCGTCCGTGCTGTAGCCACGCTCGTCCAGCAGCGACGCGAGCTTCTGCAGATCGGCGATGGTCTCGATCTCCGCCGGGACGCTCTCGCGCCCGAAGCCGCCGTCCAGGTCGGAGCCGATGCCGACGTGCTCCGCGTTGCCCACCAGCTGGCAGACGTAGTCGATGGCCTCGACGACCTTGGTCAGGGGTAAGCGGGGATCGCCGCGCGACCACGTCGCGTCCAGCATGCGGTTGCAGGGCAGGACGCCCATCAACCCCTCGCGCTCCGCCAGGCGTCGGATCAGCGCGTCACTGAGGTGCCGCGGCGAATCCAGAAAGGCGCGGGGATTGGCGTGGGTGGCGACGATGGGCCCGGGATAGCGGTCGAGAGCGGCGTAGGCGGCCTCTTCCCATAGATGGCTGAGATCGAGGAGCAGGTTGTGGTCGGCCATGGCGCGCAGCAGCTCCTCTCCTGGGTCGGTAATGGGCCCGGGTTGACTGTTGCCTCCGGCGTAGCGGGTGCCGGCGGCCCAGGTGAGTCCCACGCCGCGCAGCCCTCGCTCCACCCACCAGGCGAGCTCCCCGGGTGTGCGGATAGGATCGGCGCCCTCCATGACGACGAAGAGCCCCACCTGTGGAGCTTCCGTCTCCAGCGAGGCGAACACATGCTCCAGATCGGCCACCGATTTGATGAGCCTCACGCGCTCGTCCTCGTCGGCCAGCCGCCGGTAAAAATCCAGCTGCTCCACGCCAAGCGCGTGGGCCTGCTCCGGGGTGCGGTAGACGGCGGCCTCGGGGGGATCCTGTTTGCGCGCCGGCGCGACGAAGATGCTGCTCCCGATTACCGCGACGTGCCCCGCGTGCAGCGCCGGGATACTGACGAGGCACGTGCCGGGAGTGCCGGATGGGGGGGTCTTGGCTTCCTCTTCTCTAATTTCGATCACGGGACGTCGTACGTCGCGTCCCAGGGTGCAGGCGTTGTAGGCAAGGTCCAGGTGTCCGTCAATGATGGGTACTGTCATAGCGTATCCTCACAATAAGCGTCTGTTAGAGTTAGTATAACGTACGTTTTTAAATTTAGATCAGACTCTGGTTTGAATTAGTATAATGCGCTATGACACGGAGGCAAATGGGCGAAATTCGCCTCTTTGTTGTCAAAGAAGCGGTTGTCGATTTTTCAGAAATCCTTTATAATAGTTAGTAGGCTGGGTGTGCGTATTGCTTGCCTATGTACTGGCTGATTGTTACCCGTGGTGATGATAGCTCGTAGCAAATGTCCCCCTGCTCGTGGGGGACTTTTTTTGTGAGGGCATCTCCGGTAGCGGAGCTCACCGCGAGATAAGTTATTGTGTAATTTATAAGATTATGGTATAATATATTTTGGCATTACCTGTGATGTTCGCTTTTTATTTCTGGTAAGAAATAGGCGAACGGATTACAGGATATGATGTAGCAGTGGGGTAAGCCTCATAAGCCTGAGCAAGACCTTTAGAGGAGGTTGTGTATTAGATGATGGATCAGCAGAAAAACAATGTCAACGAGCAGGAAAGCCAATTTGCCGCGTTATTGGAGGATTCCTTCGACCTGGTTAATCCTCGTCGGGGGCAAGTGCTGGAGGCCGTGATCCTCTCCATCGGAGACAATGATATGTTGGTGGATCTGGACGGCAAACGCGATGGCGTCGTGCCGCCTAAGGATCTCGACATGGTGGATGAGAGCTATCTGGTCGATCTTTCCGTCGGTGACACGATCCCGGTGCTGGTGATGCGTGAGTCGCGCCGCCACGAAGGGGTGGTTGTGTCGCTCAAGAAAGGCCTTGAGCAACAGGATTGGCTTCGCGCTGAGGACCTTCTGGGAACGGAGGACGTCTTTGATGCCGAGGTAATTGACGTCAACCGCGGTGGCGTGCTCGTTGAGTTTGGGCGCCTGCGCGGCTTTGTCCCGAACTCGCATCTTACCTCTGTGCCCTCCGGCCTCAAGCGTGATCGTTTTCGTGAGGCGAAGCACGAGCTCGTCGGTAAGGAACTTTCCCTGACAGTGATCGAGGTCAATCAGCGTCGTCGGCGCCTGATCCTCTCCGAGCGCGTCGCCAGTCGTCAGAAGCGTGAACAGCTGCTGGAAGAGCTTGCCGAGGGTGATATCCGCACCGGCGTCGTGCGCAACGTGGTGGACTTTGGCGCCTTCGTTGATCTCGGTGGCGTCGATGGTTTGATTCATATCTCTGAGTTGGATTGGGACTACGTCGAGCACCCCAGTAAAGTTCTGGACGTGGGGGACGAAGTGGAGGTCTATGTTCTGAGCGTGGATCGCGAGCGTCAGCGCATCGGCCTGAGCCGCAAGCGAGTGATTCCCGCCGGTACGTTGGATTCGGAGGAAGACACCGTTGTTGAAGCGGTTGAGGCCAGCGCGGCAGAGGAAGCAGACGAAGTTCCCGAAGTTGCCGAGAGCGAAGAGGTTGTGGAAAGCGAAGCGTCTTGATCGTTGGTGGGGAAGCACGGCATTCAAGATAGCGTGCCTCCCTTTCAGATATCGATAAATTAGGCATATTTTGTCCTTATCGATTATAAAGTAGACAAAGCCCGGGTTGGGATTGAGAATACTTAATCACAGCGTGGGCTTTGTCTTTATCACGTCAGCATCTTTCTCTCTTCTGTGATGGCAGGAAATGCGCGTTCATTAATTTTGGCCTTATACAGGCACGACAACAGCTCGTAAATCTGTCACTACACTATATCCTGCGGAGGGATACATGACGAAGAGCTATCCGTACGGCACAGGTAAGATTCATTGGGTTTCGACGACGTGGTTGGAGGATCATCTGGACGATGCTCTCCATATTCTGGATGTGCAGCCCAACGTTCACGACTACATCCAGGAGCACATCCCCGGGGCACGTTACATGAATGAGGGCTTGCTGCGTGTGCCCAAGAACGGATTGCCGGCGCAATACGTGCACGCCGACGTAAGCGAGCGGCTCTTCCGCCGGGTGGGATTGCAGGCGGACGTGCCGGTCGTTGTTTACACTGGCGTGGGGCCGTTCTCCGGCTGGGGAAACGGCCTGGAGCAGACGATGATGGCCTATACGCTGGCCCGCTTCGGACACGACAACGTCTACGTACTCGACGGCGGCATCGATAAGTGGAAGGCCGAGGGGCACCAGCTTACGCAAGAGTTCCCCGAAGTCACGGAATCCGACTTCAACGGCGTGGTCCGCTCGGAGTACATCGTGGAGTATGAACGCTTCAAGACGCTGAAGGACCGCGACGGTGTGATTCTCCTGGACGCCCGGCCTGCGGACGTCTACAAAGGGCAGGGACCGTGGATCAAGGCCGGACACATTCCGGGTGCCGTCAACGTGCCCTGGAAGAGCTTCATGGACCCAGATAACCCGCGTCTGCTCAAGCCGGAAGAGGAGATTCAGGAAGTGATTGACGAGCACGAAATCACCCTGGACAAGACCGTGGATCCGGAGAGCTCGGTCACGCTTTCGGTGCGC
>CAZCPK010000374.1:0-4240 GCA_964500755.1 uncultured Anaerolineales bacterium | reverse complement strand
CGAGACGGGGACGGGAGCGGATGGTGAATACGTCTGGAGTAAAGAAACTTTTACGAACTTACTTAGTTTTAGTCTTGCCCGGCTTCCAGATCAGTTTCCCGTTGTTGAGGAGTAAAGAAACTTTTACGAACTTACTTAGTTTTAGGAACACTCACTCCACTATCCGGCAAAGTCCAAGAGACCCATCAACATCAAGGAGATACTATGAACGGCAGACACCCGGACTGGGACAACCCAGAGATTATCGCACGCAATCGCGAACCCGCGCACGCGCCACTGACTCCCTACGGCGACCTCGACGCCGCGCCTTTCGTCAAATCCCTCAACGGCGAGTGGGCCTTCCGCTGGTCGCCGAATCCCGCCGCGACCCCGACCGACTTCTTCACGCTCGACTTCGACGACGGGGCGTGGGAGCGCGTGGCGGTTCCCGGCAACTGGCAGTGCCAGGGCTACGGCACGCCCATCTACACCAACGTCCGCTATCCCTTTCCTCTTGATCCCCGCCTGGAGAAAGCGTGGCTAGAGATGCAGGAGCACGGCACCTACGACGACCTGCTCACCCTGCAGCTCCCCGCGTGGGCCTACGAAATTCCGCTGAACGTACCACACGACGACAACCCCACCGGCTGCTACCGCACGCACTTCACCGTGCCGGACGCCTGGACAGGGCGGCAGGTTTTCCTGCGCTTCGACGGCGTCGACTCGGCCTTCCACCTCTGGATCAATGGCGAGCGCGTCGGTTACAGTCAGGATAGCCGTCTGCCGGCCGAGTTCAACGTGACGCCTTATCTCGAGGCAGGCGACAACGTCCTCGCGGTGCGGGTCTATCGGTGGTCCGACGGCAGTATCCTCGAGGATCAGGACTTCTGGCGACTCAGCGGCATCTTCCGCGACGTCACGCTCTGGTCGGCGCCGGCGCTCCATCTCTGGGACTACGACGTCACGACCGACCTGGACGACGACTATCGCGACGCCATCCTCAACGTCCAGGCGCACGTGCGGAACCTGGGGGGCGCCGCCGCACCCGGACAGACGCTCGTCGTCCGCCTGCTGGACGACGACGGCGTGCCGCTCGCCGAGGCGGAACAGCGTTTCGACGCACCCGTCGCGGATAAGGCCCGGATCAACGTCGCGCTCCCCGTCGCAGATCCGGCAAAGTGGACGGCGGAGACGCCCCACCTCTACACCGTCGATCTGCTCCTCAACGACGCCGTCGGACGCAGACGCCAGGCGGAGCGCCTGCGCGTCGGCTTCCGCAGCGTTAAGATCAGCGGTGGGCAGCTCTGCGTCAACGGAGAGCCCATCCACATCCACGGCGTCAACCGTCACGAGCACGACCCGGATACCGGGCACGTCGTCTCCGAGGCATCCATGTTGGAGGACATCCACCTGATGAAACAGGCCAACGTCAACACGGTGCGCACGTCGCACTACCCCAACGTCCCGCGCTGGTACGAGCTCTGCGACGAGTACGGGCTCTACGTGCTGGACGAGGCCAACGTCGAATCGCACGGCCTGTGGGATCGACCGGCCCGCGACCCGGAGTGGGGAGAGGCCATTCTCTCCCGCGTCACCCGCATGGTGCAGCGCGACCGCAATCACGCCTGTGTCGTGCTCTGGTCCCTGGGAAACGAGTCGGGATACGGCCCCCACTTCGCAGCCGCCGCCGACTGGGTCCACGCGAACGATCCAACCCGGCCCCTCTTCTACAATCCCGCCGAGGACGATCCGCACGTCGACCTTATCTCGCCCATGTACCCGCATTTCGATCGGCTGGAACGCATGGGCCAGGACCTTCACGAGACGCGGCCCGTCTTCCTCTGCGAGTACGCCCACGCCATGGGCAACAGCCCCGGCAGCCTCAAGGAGTACGCCGAGCTCTTCGCGGCCTATCCCCGGCTGATCGGCGGCTGTCTCTGGGACTGGGTCGATCAGGGGCTACGCCGCGAGACGGAGGACGGCACGACCTGGTTCGCCTACGGCGGCGACTTCGGCGACACGCCCAACGACGGCAACTTCTGCATCAACGGCGTCGTCGGACCAGATCGCACGCCCCACCCTTCCCTGGCGGAATTGAAGAAGGTCTACGAGCCATTGACCGTCACGCCGGTGGATCTCGCCTCGGGCGAAATCGCGGTCACCAACGAGTACGCTTTTCGCACGCTGGAACATCTGGCGCTGCACTGGGCGGTGGAAGCGGACGGCGTCGTGCTGGAGAGCGGACACCAACGGCTCGCCGCTGTCGCTCCGGGAGAAGAGACGCGCGTACGCCTTCCCTACGCGAAGCCCGCCACCCGGACCGGAGCCGAATACTACCTGACCCTGCACTTCACGCTGGCGGAGCCGACCGCCTGGGCAGGTCGCGAGCACGAGGTGGCCTGGGCGCAGTTCGCGCTGCCGTGGTCACATCCCGGCTCACCGCTGCCTGAGAACGCGCTGCCCACCCTGACGTTGGAGGAGACGGCGACCTGGGTGACGGTGAAGAACGAAGCCTTCACCCTTACACTGGATCGAAGGACGGGGCGCGTCAGCACGTGGAGCTTCCTGGGCCGGGACGTACTGAAAGAGGGGCCCAGGCTCAATCTCTGGCGCGCCCCCACCGACAACGACCGGAAGGAGCTGGCAGCCCGGTGGCACGCCGCCGGCCTCGCTCACCTGGAAGAAGAGATCCGCGCCTGCGCCAGCGAGCAACACGCACCGCATCTGGCGGAGATCCGGGTCGCTACCGTCGCCCGCGCTCCCGGCGGTGAGAAGATCGCCGACTGCCGCTATATCTATCAGATCTACGGCACCGGCGACCTACTCATCACCCACGACATCGACTTGGCAGACGAGCTACCGCCCTTGCCTCGCGTCGGACTTACGCTGCGCCTGCCGCGCCCCTACGATCGCCTCACGTGGTACGGACGCGGCCCCCACGAGACCTACGCGGACCGTAAGGAGAGCGGGCGCGTCGGGCGCTTCCAGACGTTTGTGGGCGCAGAACGTCAGCCCTACGTGCGCCCCCAGGAGTACGGCAACCGCACCGCGGTGCGCTGGACGGCGCTTACCCGCCTCGACGGCGCGGGCCTGCTCGCCGTCGGCGCGCCGCTGCTGGAGGTCAGCGCCCACCGCTGTACCGCCCACGATCTCGACGCCCTCGAACACACCCACAAGCTCGTCAACCGGGATTTCGTCACGTTCAATCTCGACGCCGCCCAGGCCGGCCTGGGTAGCGCGGCCTGCGGCCCGGAGGTGTTACCCGCGTACCAACTGACCGCCGATGGGTACCGCTATCGCCTGCGGTTACGTCCCCTGGTCGCCGGAGAAGACCCGGCGGCCCTGGCGCGCCAGTCACTGCCCCATATAGAAAAGGAAACCTTATCGTGACTCCCACCAACTTCGAAACCGTCACCCACGAGCTCCGTCAGCAGTTAAAACAGACGGGCGTCCCCAGCGCAGCTCTTGGCGTGCTCCACGACGGACAAATAGAGACCATAGGACTGGGCGTCACCCACGCGGAACATCCGCTACCCGTCACCCCGGAGACGATATTCCAGCTGGGCTCCATCTCCAAGGTATTCACCGGCACGGCATTGATGACCCTGGTCGCCGACGGCCGCGTCGACCTCGACGCCCCCGTCCGCACCTACCTGCCGGACTTCCGCGTGGCCGACGAAGCGGCGGCGGCCGCCGTCACCGTCCGCCACCTCCTCACCCACCGCGTAGGCTGGCCCGGCGACATCTTCGACTTCCCGCCCGCGGCCTACCGCTCCATGCGCGCCTTCGCCGACCACATGGAAAGCGTGCCGCAGATCGTGCCACCGGGGACGGTCTGGTGCTACGCCAACTCCGGCATCCTGGTTGCCGGACGCATCGTCGAGGCACTGACCGGACAACCGTACCCGCTCGCTCTGGCAGAATTGGTGCTGAAACCGCTGGGACTGCGCCACACCTCCGCCGATCCGGGCAGGGTCATGACGCACCGCTTTGCCGCCGGCCATCGCTTGAGGGACGCAGGGCCGCAGATCGTGCGTCCGTGGCCGCTGCCCCGCTGCGCCGACGCCGAGGGCAACGTCGCCGCGTCAGTCGCCGACCTGCTGCGCTTCGCGGCTTTCCATCTCGGCGACGGCACGACGCCCACAGGAGAGCGCCTGCTCCCCACGGAGACGCTGCAGGCGATGCAAACGCCGCAGGCCACCATCTGGGCGCCCGACGAGCATATGGGACTGACCTGGTTTGTCGAGGAGCGGGGCGTGGC
>CAZCPK010000373.1:0-4251 GCA_964500755.1 uncultured Anaerolineales bacterium | reverse complement strand
CGCCGCTCTCACTGATTCTCAACTTCAGCGAGCTGCTGCAGGAGGATAAGGAGAAGATCATCGACCCGGAGCTGGTGCGCTACGTCGAGTTGATGATGCAGTACGGCGACAAGATGAGCGAGATTATCGACGAGCTGCTGCTGTTGAGCAGCGTGCGCCGCTCCGAGGTCGAGACGCACCCGCTGGTTATGGACGAGATCGTGACCGATGTGCTCAAGCGAGTGGATCACCTCGTCGAGAAGACCGACGCCCAGATCGCGCTGCCCGACCGCTGGCCCACGGCGCTGGGCTACGCGCCCTGGATCGAGGAGGTGTGGTTCAACTACCTGAGCAACGCCCTCCTCTACGGAGGAACGCCGCCGGAGATCACGTTGGGCAGCACCGCCGAAGACGAGGGTCGGGCCCGCTTCTGGATCAGCGACCGGGGACCCGGCATCCCGCCCGAGAAACGAGAGGAACTCTTCCGGCCCTTTACCCAGCTCAGCCAGGCCAAGACGGGCGGGCACGGGCTGGGGCTCTCCATCGTGAGAAGGATTATCGACAAACTGGGCGGCGAGGTCGGCGTGGAGAGCGAAGTCGACCGTGGTAGTACCTTCTACTTTATCCTGCCATCCACAGAAAGCTGAGTGAACCCCGTGATGCACATCTTGATTGTCGAGGATAATCCATCCCAGCAGACGTTAATTCGCGAGATGATAAAAGCCGGCCTCAAATCGCCGGTCGACTTCACCACTGCCGCGCGCCGCGCCACCGCCCTGGAACGACTGGCGGAGGCGGACGTCGACGTGATCCTGCTCGACCTGATGCTGCCGGACAGTCAGGGACTTGACACGTTCAAGACGCTCCAGGCGCACGCCCCCCACGTCCCCATCATCGTGCTCAGCGGGCTGGACGACGAGGCGCTGGCGCTGCAGGCGGTGCAGGCCGGCGCCCAGGATTATCTGGTCAAGGGGCAATTCACGCACCACCTGCTGGCGCACGCGATCCCCTACGCCGTCGAGCGCAAGCGCATCACCGAGGCCCTGCGCGCCTCCGAGGAGAAGTTCCGCACGCTGGCCGAGAGCTCGCCGGTCGGTATCCTGTTGTGGGAAGCTGGGGAGCTGCGCTACGCCAACCCGGCGCTCGCCGCGACGTTAGGCTATCAGACGCCCGCCGCACTGTTGCAGGCCGACACGCTCTCCGACCATCTTGACGCCGAGGATCGGGCCAAACTCGGGCGGTTGCTGCGCGAAGAGAGCACGACCTCGCACTGCACCGTGCGCGCCCGGCGCCTGGACGGGGAGCCCTTCACCGCCGAGGTCTACCTCGCCCCCCTGCGCGAGCGGCAAAGGACCACGGTGATCGCGACGCTGATCGACGTCGAGCCCCAGCGGCGGGCGGAACGGCGTCTCAAGCGGCGCAACGCCGAGCTGACGGTCCTCAACAGCATCGCGACCACCGTCAGCCAATCGCTCAACCTGGACGAGGTGCTGAACAACGCGCTGCAGGAGGTGCTGAAACTGGAGCGCTTCCAGGTGCATGAGCGCGGGCGTATCTTCCTCCTGGATCAGGACACGGAGGTCCTGCGGATCGCGGCCTACAACACCGAGGAGGCGGGGACGTGTCCCAGAGCGCCAATACCTCTGGGGGAGTGTCTCTGTGGGCGAGCGGCGCAAGGCGGCGAGATCGTCATGGCGGCTGCCGATCCAGAGGATGGACTGCATGGCTCCTCACCGCCGCACATCGATATCTGCGTGCCGCTCAAGACACACGACCGCGTGCTGGGGGTGCTGATGCTCTGGCTCTCACCGGATCAGGAGCTCCAGCCACGGGACCTCGAGCTGCTGACGGCGATCGGCGGGCAGATTGCCGTGGGCATCGAGAACGCCGAGCTCTACGAGCGGTCCAGACAGCGCACCGCGGAGCTCTCGCTGCTCTACCGCACGGGCCAGACGATCACCTCGACGCTCAACCTGGACGAGCTGCTAGCGACCATCCTCGGCGAGGTGAAGGCCATGCTCTCCGCCGAGGGCGCCTGGATCCTGCTGAGCGACAGTCCCCGCAACGACCTGGTCTGCGCGGCAGCGGTCGGGCCCGGCACCGAGCGGTGGCTGGGGGAGCGCATGCCGCTGGATGCGGGCCTCGCCGGCTGGGCGCTGGAGCACTGGCAGCCGCTGATCTGTAACGACGCCCAACAGGACGAGCGCTTCTACAAACGGGTCGACGAGTTGATCACGCTGACTACCCGCTCGCTCCTCGTCGCGCCCATGCGCTGTCACGGCAAGATCATCGGCGTGCTGGAGGTGGTTCGCAGCCGGGCAGCGGCTTTCAACGCGCACGACCTGGAACTATTGACGGCCCTGGCCGATTCGGCGGCCATCGCCATCGAGAACGCGCAGCTCTACGAGTCCGAACGCGAGCAACGCAAGCTGGTCGAGCGCTCGCAGGCCCAGCTCACCCAGAACACGCGGCTGGCGGCCACCGGGCGGTTGGCCGCCTCCCTGGCCCACGAGCTGAACAACCCCCTGCAGGCGATCCACAACAGCCTGGAGATGATCCTCTCCTTCGACTTCTCCAAGGAGGAGCAGCTGCAGTACATCGAGATGGCCGACGAAGAGGTCACCCGGATGATCGGCATGGTTAACCGCATCCTCGACTTCTCGCGCCGCCCCCGGGAGGAGATGGAGACGCTGGACGTCCACCACGTCCTGGAACGGGTGTTGGACCTGGCCCACAAGTACCTGCAACACCGGCACATCGCCCTGGAGCGCCGCTACGCGGACGACCTGCCGGC
This sequence comes from uncultured Anaerolineales bacterium, assembly GCA_964500755.1. Lineage (GTDB taxonomy): Bacteria > Chloroflexota > Anaerolineae > B4-G1 > SLSP01 > G713. Next base: position 1,478 of record CAZCPK010000373.1, on the reverse strand, counting down.
GGTGTGGGGCAATCCCACGCTGCTGGGCCAGGTCTTCCTCAATCTGATCATCAACGGCGTCGAGGCCATGCCCAACAGCGGCGTCCTCTCGGTGTCGACGACGCGCGGCGCCAACGGACACGTCAACGTCAGGATCACAGATACCGGCAAAGGCATCCCCGAAGACGTGAAGCAGCGGCTCTTTGAGCCCTTCTTCACGACCAAAGAGCAGGGCACGGGCCTGGGATTGAGTATCAGTCAGGGCATTATCGAGCAGCATGAGGGAGAGATTTCCTTCCAGAGCCGGGTAGGAGAGGGCACCACCTTCACCGTCGCCCTGCCCGTTCTCGATCAAGACGAAAAGTTGAAGGAGAACTAATGCTCGGACAACAGAAGACGGCCTTTCCCGACGCCCGCGTGCTGGTGGTGGACGACGAGGACGCGCTGCGTCATACGCTGACGGACCTCTTCTGCCGCGTCGGCTTTGACGCCAGCAGCGTCGGCTCCGGCACGGAAGCGCTGACGCGGTTGCAACAAGAGACCTTCGACGTGGTCCTGCTCGATCTCAGAATCCCCGACATGGACGGCACCGTGGTGCTGCAGAAAGCCCGACCTCACGCGGAGGATACCGTCTTCATCATCATCACGGCCTACGGCACCCTGGAATCGGCCATCGTGGGCATCCGCGAGGGCGCCTACGACTACCTGCTCAAGCCCTGCTCCATCGAGCAGGTGCTCCAGGCCGTCGAGGCGGGTCTGACCGAGCGGACACAGCGCCGCGCCGCACAAAAGGACGATCCCGTGAGCCTGCTGGAACGGGCGCTGACCACGCTAAAACAGGCCAGCCAACCCGCACACTCGAAAACGCCCGCCTCCCAGAGTGGGGAGGCGCGGTTTCTGCGGGCCGCCGGCATCCTGCTGGACGTGAAGAAGCAGCTGGCGCTGGTGGACAACGCGCCCCTGGAGCTCACGCCGACCGAGTGGGAGATCCTCAGCTATCTGATGCGCCACCAGGAGAGCGTCGTCTCGCCCGCCGAGCTCGCCCGGTATCTGCACGCCCACGAGATGGACGAGCGCGAGGCCAGCAAGGCCATCCGCACGCACATCTACCGCCTGCGACACAAGCTCGAGCCCCGCCTGAACGGCCCCCAACCCATCCAGACGGTGCGCGGTCGCGGGTATTGTTTCACCACCTCCCCCCGCTGAGCCAAAAGCCCCTCCGGGAGGACGTTCTCGCTCCGTAAAAAGGGGCGTTTCCCACACCGTATCTATCTGTCCGCCGTAGGGACGCCACGCTTAAACCACCCCAACCTCCTGAGGCTCTTATAGGTTTTAGATGAAGTATCCTGGACAGCTTGAAATTGCTCACGGATTTGCACGGATATACACGTGCGGCTCTTTTGGACTTCGCAGGATCAGACCGAAAACTCAACCACGGATCTAGCTACCTATCACTTTCGTGAACATATGAACAATTTTACGTAAAGCTCTCCATTATT
>CAZCPK010000372.1:0-4288 GCA_964500755.1 uncultured Anaerolineales bacterium | reverse complement strand
CGACTCTTCTGACGGCTTGGCTTGCTATGCGTCTAGCCAGGCTTGTAGGTAGGCACGTAGGCGCAGCCGGAGTGCCGTGGACGCGACGCGACTCCGCTACGCTCCGTCGCTGACTACGAGCCCAGCTCGTTGGTAGTCAGGCCTGCAGGTGACGGTGGAGTGTCGTCAAAATGCGACTCTTCTGACGGCTTGGCTTGCTATGCGTCTAGCCAGGCTTGTAGGTAGGCAGCGCAGCCGGAGTGCCGTGGACGCGACTCCGCTACGCTCCGTCGCTGATTACGAGCCCAGCTCGTTGGTAGTCAGGCGAGCAGGCAATGTACAAGGATTTCATTGCTGACTTACAATCCTGTCTCACTTGTTAATCTGGAGGGACATCATGCAAAAGCGAACGTTGAATTACCGTGTGATTGCTGTCATCACCGTGCTGGTCATGCTTTCCGGCGCCTGCCGGTTCACCTGGGGCGCTCGTCAGGACGGCGCCACGCCGACGTCCGTCTCAGCACCCGGCAAGTGGGCGTCGCTGCCGTTGCCCGCGCCCAAGCTACTCGACCGCAAGCCGGCGCCCGAGGAACGCCAGCCGTTGGATGCACCCCTGCAGCTGGTCTTCGATCAGCCGATGGACCGGGAGAGCGTCGAGACGGCCTTCTCCGTGGAGCCGTCTATCGAGGGCGACTTCGTCTGGCGCGACGCCCGTACCGTCGCCTTCCGCCCGGCGGAGCGGCTGGAGCGCGGCGCGCATTACGCGGTCACCGTCGGAGAGAGTGCCAAGAACGCCGAGGGTGAGCCCCTAGTGGAATCCATAACTTTTGACTTTGAGACCGAGGGCTTCCTGGAGGTCTCTGAGGTTCAGCCGGCGCCCGATAGCGAGGGTCTTGATCCGCAGACCAACGTCACCGTCGTCTTCAACCGACCTGTCGTGCCGCTGACCGCCGTCTCCGAGCAGGAGGATCTGCCCGATCCGCTGCGCTTCTCGCCGCCGCTGGAGGGTGAGGGTGAGTGGCTTAACACCTCGATCTACCTCTTCCGTCCGGCGGACGGCCTGCGTCCTGCCACGGAATACGAGGCCCGCGTCGTCGCCGGGCTGACCGATACCGTCGGCGGCGTCCTGGAGGAGGACTACGTCTGGACCTTCACCACGCTGCGCCCCGACGTCGTCGCCGTCTCGCCGGCTCCGGACTTCGCTTACGTCGGCCCGACGGATGTCGTCAGCGTCACCTTCAACCAGCCCATGGACCACGCCGCGACCGAGGCCGCCTTCTCGCTGCAGGTCGATGGGGAGCCCGTTGCCGGGACCTTCGCCTGGACCGGCGGCGCGACCGGCTGGGCGACGGAGACGCTGCGCTTCACGCCCGAGGCGCCGCTACCGCGCGGCGCGCGCGGACAGGTCGTCGTAGAAGCTGATGCCCAGGCGACGACGGGTGCTCTCTCGCTGGGTGAGACCTTCTCGCGGCGTTTCCGCACGGTGAGGGAACCGGGCTTCCTCCGCGTCGAACCCGCGAATCTCTCTGACGTCTCGCCGCATGAGGCCTTGAGGCTCAGATTTGCCAGTCCCATGGACTGCGACCGCTTGCCCGATTACCTGCGGATCACGCCGACCATCACGGAAGTCTACACCAGCTGCCAGGACTACGGGACGCACGTCTATCTCTCCTTCGATAAGAAGCCGCGCACGTCCTACCAGTTGACGCTGGACGCGGCGACGCCCGACAAATATGGTGTGCCCCTGGGCGAATCGGTGGAGATCTCATTCACCGTGGGTGATCTGCCCCCCGAGGCCTATCTGCGCACCGTCAGCGACGTCGGTTTCTACACGCCCTACACCGACACCGTCGTCTACGCTCAGGTCCGCAACGTCTCCCGCCTCGATCTGCGCCTCTACGTCATCACGCCAGAGGTCTTCCAGCGCCAGAACGATTACACCCTGCCCGACGATGAGAAGCGCATCGCGCCCGACGTCGCGGGCGTGGACGTACACCGGGCGTGGTCCCAGTCGGTGGAGGCACCGCCCAACGTCAGCGCCACCTACCGCGTCCCGCTGGAGGACGAGCGATCCATCTCTCCGGGTATCTACCTGCTGGAGATGGAGGCGCCTGAGGTGCGGGCGAAAAATCCACAGAGCAGGCCGCGGCGCTTCTTCTTTATAAAGTCCGGCATCAATCTCACGCTCAAACAGGCGCACGGTGAGAGCCTGATCTGGGCGACGGATCTGGCGACGGGCGAGCCGGTCCCCGGTCTGGACCTGCGCTTCTTCTCCGAAGAACGGGGATGGCACGGGCGCGGCACCACCGACCCCCAGGGCCTGCACCATGCTGCCGGTGTGGATAACGACGATTATTGGCGGCCCTACTACGCCGTCGCCGGCGAGCCTGGAGACGCGGACTTCGCCGTGGCCTTCAACCGCTGGACCAACGGCATCTCCGCCTGGGATTTTAATCTCCAACCCACTTACGCGGAACAGAAGTACCGCACAGCCCTCTACACCGACCGCCCCATCTACCGCCCGGGTCAGACGGTCTACTTCAAGGGCATCATCCGGGCCGACGACGACGCCGACTACAGCCTGCCCGATCTCTCGCAGGTGCGAGTGCTCATCGAGGACCCGCAGGGCGAGCTGCTCTACGAGGAACCGTTGTCGCTCAACGAGATGGGGACCGCGCACGGCGAGCTGGCGCTCAGCCCCGAGGCGGCGTTGGGCTTCTACACACTCTCGTTCTACATTGGTGAGGACGATTTCCTCGGTAGCGCGTCATTTCAGGTGGCCGAATACCGCAAACCCGAGTTTGAGGTCAACGTGACCACCGACCGCGACGCCTATCTAGATGGCGACACTCTCCGCGCCACCGCCGAGGCCGAGTACTACTTCGGCGGTCCCGTCGCCGACGCCGACGTGCGCTGGAACGTGCTGCGGGAGGGCCACGTCTTCCGCTACGATTGCCCGACGGGCGAGACCTGTCCGGCTTACAGTTGGACGGACGTGGAGGACAGTTGGACGCTGCTGCGCGGCGAGGACGTCTACGCCGGCTACGGGGAACTGATCGAGGAGGGCGATACCACCACCGACGCGCAGGGCCGCACCACCTTCTCCGTGCAGACTGACATCGCCGCCGAGACGCAGAGTCAGCGCTACACGCTGGAAGCCTCAGTTACCGACATCAACGAGCAGCAGGTGAGCAACCGCACCGCCGTGATCGTCCACCAGGGCGAGTTCTACGTGGGGCTGGCCCCGCGCGGGCGGCTGGCGGAGGTGGGCGAGCGCAAGGCGGTGGATCTCCTGACGGTCGATTGGGAGAGCGAGCCGGTCGCGGAAGTGGCGCTGGACGTCGTCGTCGCCAAGATCAACTGGTACAACGTTCGCGAGCGGGCGGAGAACGGGCGTTACTACTGGACCTGGACCCGCGAGGAGACGCCGGTCTTCACCGCCACCGTCACCACCGACGACGAGGGGCGCGCCGTCGCCGACTTCACCCCCGAGGAGGCGGGCAGTTACCGCGTGCGGGCCGTGGGGCGCGATACGCAGGAGAACGAAATCCGTAGTTCCACCTACGTCTGGGTCTGGGGAGGCGAGACGCTCTGGCGCCGAGAGAGCACCAACCGCATCGACCTCGTCCCGGACCGCGACAGCTACGCCGTTGGCGACGTCGCCGAAATTCTGGTGCCTTCGCCTTTCTCCGGCACCGTGCAGGCGCTGGTCACCATCGAGCGCGGATACATCATGGAGACCGAGGTGCGCGAGATCACCGGCAGCAGCGAGCTGCTGCGCATCCCCATCGAGGAAGCGCACGTGCCCAACATCTTCGTCTCCGTCGTCCTCGTCCAGGGCGCCGAGCAGAACGCCGACGCTCTGCCGGGTTTCAAGATGGGCCTGGTGCAGCTCAGCGTCTCCGACGAGGTCAAACGCCTCGACGTCTCGGTGACGCCGGACCGCGAGATGGCGGCGGGCGACTATTATCGTCCTAGAGAGGACGTGACCTACGACGTGCGCGTCACCGATGCCGACGGTGATCCGGTCGAGGCCGAGCTCTCACTGCGCTTGGCGGATCTGGCGGTGCTGGCGTTGGCCGACGAGCGGACGCCCCCCCTGATGGAGACCTTCTGGGTCGAGCGAGGACTGAGTGTGCGCACCAGCATGGCGCTGGTGGTCTACATGGAGCCTTTCAATCGCGACCTGGCGCCGGGTGCCAAGGGCGGTGGGGGCGGCGGTGGGGCGGTCGACACCGGCACAGTGCGGCGCGAATTCGCCGACACCGCCTTCTGGGACCCCGTCGTGCGCACTGACGCCGACGGATGC
>CAZCPK010000371.1:0-4298 GCA_964500755.1 uncultured Anaerolineales bacterium | reverse complement strand
GGAAGGGGGCCAAGGGGGATAGGGGCGCGCCAAACCCCCGGCGTACGACTGAGCCAGGTACGTTGCTAGCCGAAAGTGTCAACCTATCTCTGAAGCATCCCCCATTTGCTTCGAAATCCCACATTTCACCCAGAAACCAATAAGAGCCCTACGACTGTTAGGCGCTCCAACTTGTTTTAGCCACACTCAAATGATTGCCGCACTGAAGCCGCCCTTAGATAACTAGCTCGATGTGCGGTTCGATGATCGCAGCAACGTCGAGATGCCACTGTACGATGTCGGCTGCCCCTTCCTTGCCGCTGAATGCTGACCACCAACTCGCGTTTAGGCAGGCGTAAGCGTAGGTGAACGCCAGCACGCGGGAGCGGTCGAGTGCGAGCGCGTCTGCCAGGATCGCCGCGTTGGTCAGCAAACGGCTCTCGTTGTGAACGAGTTTGGGCATCACCGGGTTGCAAAGGGTGTTGGCACAGTCATACGTGCGCTCGCCAACCAACCCTTTGGGATCAAAGGCGAGCCAGCCGCGTGATGACTGCCGGATGTTGTAGTGATGAATGTCGCCATGCAGCACGCGTACCTCGCGCTGATTGGCGAGCAACCGCCCGGCAAGTGCAGCGCTCCGCACGTAGATAGACGCGAGGCCCGCTTGTCTCTCCGCCGCAGCTCTCTTAAACAACGCCTCAAACCAGCGGTCAAGCATAAACAAGCTATCGTGGAGGGCATCCTGCGGGACACCGTGAAGTTGTTTGAGTACCTGGGCGATAATGCGTGTAGCGTCTTCGTCCTCACCCCGCTCGACCAACGTTACGAGTTCGTCACCGGCAGCGTATTCCAACAGGTGCGCGCCTTCGTCGTAACGCAGTAGACGCACCGCTCCACGACCGTCAAAATAGCGCAACGCCATCGCACCACGCTGTTCTTCCGTCTCTGCCGGAGATAGCAGTTTGAGGATCGTTGTCTCGCTATTGTGTGTGACCGTGTAAATACGGCTGGTCATGGTCTGCGTGAGGAGCTGGGGATTTGAAAGACTCCACACAGATAGATAATAGTTTAGCCTTTTGTCATCACTCATATAGTTACCAGCTGAAGTTGCGGTATAAGGTGCAATGCATCTGCGATTACCCGACCATGTTTACCAAAAACCATGTTTGCCAAAAACCATGTTTGCCAAAAACCATGTTTGCTAAAAATCCATGACAGCGGGCGCGAATGGCCATTTTCAAGCCTGCGAAGGTGCGTTGCACCTCGCTAAATTCTAATACGTAAGGTAAGACCGGGGCCGGCTCATCTACTGACTCTGACGTGAAGTATAGCATCATCGGGGGCGTGGATCAACACCGGGTTGCCGGGCAGTCCGGCGCCAGGTCGTGGAATTTCTCCAAGTAGGTAACGCCGGTGTTTTGACGGCGTAGACTTGACTTTCAGTACAAGCATTATAAGGTTTGAGGATCATCCATTAGCCTGCGCCCGTCACGGCAGCGCCCTGGAGCGCTGCTGAACGGGGGAACCGTGAAGGTCAAGCCATGACCCAGCTCTTGCTCTCGCCGTCGGCGTTACGTTACTTTCCTGTGCTCCTCTTGCACCTGGTGAGCCTGGGATATCTCCTGCTGCGACGACCTCGCTCTCGACAGAGCCGGCTCTTCTGCGGCTGGCTCGCCGGCATGACGGTGATGACGGCAAGTCAATGTGCTGCCTGGACGCTTTACGGCTCGCAGCTCAGTATGTACCTGGAATGGTGGGGTGGGATCGCCGGCGTCAGTCTGGCGCTTATCTTCCTGCTGCAATTTGCCTATGCCTTTCCCCGGCGGCGATACAATCGAGAAGCGCGCCTGCTGTTGGCTCTCTCCGTGCTCATCACAGCGGCACTCTTCACGTTTATGGCGGGCGAAGCCCTTGTTGCGGTGGGGACCAAAGTGTACGCTACCGAACCGGGCGCCGGCGGCGTTGCATTGGCGTCGCGGGTCAGCTGGTTTATCTACGATTTCGAACGTTTCGGTTTCGGTGCGGTTGCGCAGCGCAGCGCCGGCGCCTTGACCTCCTTCCGCCTCTTCAATGGCTGGCAGATTATCGGTCATCTCTGGGTCCTCGGTGTATGGCTGCGCAAGACCCTTCAAGAGGGCAGGGGAGGATACGGGCTCTGGGGAGCGTTGTTCCATCCGCGGAGCCGAGAGGCGCGCGCTTCCCGCGCGTGGCTCCTGATGATGTGTCTCTTTCCGCTGCCGGTGGTCGCGTCCATTCTCGATGGGGCGAACGTTCTGCCGCCGGGCACCTTCGCCGTCGCCCACCTGCTGGTGCTCTTTGGGATCATGCTGACCTACGTGAACTATTCCCCGGAACCGACGACCTTTATGACGAAACTGGTGGGGCTCTCCCTGGTCACGCTGCTGGCGACACTGGGATTTGTCTCAAGCGCTGCGCTGCGCGCGCACCGGACGGCCTACAGCCAGATGCGCCGGGCCGAACTCCGGCACGTCGCCGCGCTGCTCGACGCGGAGCGGTTTGACTCGGCGCCGCCGGACATCCTATACGTGGCGGCGCGCCGTCTCTCGGGGCTCTTCGCTTCGGACTATCAACGGGTCGTAGCGCGGCCTGGGGCTCCGGAGGCGACGACGCTGGCGGCCCACGACGCCCTGCTCCGCGAGGGTCTGGCGCGCCGCCATTATCCGACCCGCTACGCCGTGTTACACGAGAACCCGTGGCTGGGTCTCCAGGGGGTCCGGGCGTTGGAGGGGGGACCGTCCGCGAAAGTGGGCGCGGCGGTGGAGATTCCGCCGGATGTGATGAGCTATCGCGGCAGTTCTGCGGTACCGGAGGCGCGGATCGTGCGGTACACCTTTACCCACGCGGGCACGCGCTACGAGGTCGGCTACCGCTACCTCGACTACCGTCGCTCTCTGCACCGGGCCGCGCTCCCCCTGGCGGCGTTGATGGTCGGTACGACCGTCGGCGTGCTCGTGATCTTCCCTCATTTTTTCCGCGTTAGCCTGGTCGCGCCGCTGATGGAGTTGTTCGATGGTCTGAACCGCGTCAATCGGGGCGCGCGTCGGGTGCGGGTATCCGTGCGAGCGGAGGATGAGATCGGCGCGATGACTCACGCCTTCAACCAGATGGTCGAGTCGCTGCGCGCGTCGGAAGCCCAACTCGGCGCGCTCAACCTCACCTTGGAGCAGCGGGTGGCGGATCGCACCCAGGATCTGGTGACGCTCTATGAGCTGAGCGCCCTGCTCAACCGGGCGGATTCTCTCCCGTCCCTGCTTGCGGATGTGCTGGCGCAGGTGGTTCCGGCGGTGGACGGCGCTGCCGGACTTATTGTATTGGCAGAGGGGGACGAGATACTGACGTTGACCGCGGCCCACGGCGTTGTCTCGGCGCACATCGGGGACCTTGCGGCACATCCACTCTGGCAGAAGATCTGTGAGCGCGGCGAGTGCACCCTGATTCACGACCTGACGGTAGAAGATGCCCCTGCGTCGCTCGCCTCAGTTTTGACGTACGCCACGCTCATCGGCGTGCCCATTCCGGGACAGATGGCCTCTCTGGGAGCGCTGGTAATCTTTGGAGAGACGCCGTACCTCTTCAACGTGGAGGATCTGGAGTTGTTGGGCACGATCGCGGAACAGCTGGGCGTCGCCGTCGAGAACGCCCGCCTCCGCGAGCGGGCCGCCGAGGCTCTCGTCGTGGAGGAACGGCAACGGCTGGCCCGCGACCTCCACGACTCCGTGACGCAACTGCTCTACTCGCAGACGCTCTTTGCCGAGGGAGCGGCGCTTTCCTTGGAAGGGCGGCGGTTCGAGCGTGCCATGCACTGCGTGACCCGTCTCCGCGAGACGTCACACCGGGCGCTGCGGGAGATGCGCCTGATGATCTACCGCCTGCGGCCTGCCGAACTCGCGGAGCTCGGCCTGGTGGGCGCGTTACGTCGGCGCCTGGAGATAGTAGAACGGCGGGCGGGCATCGCGGCCACACTCACGGACGAGGGCGTTGACTGCCTGTCCCCGCTGCAGGAGGAAGCGCTCTATCGCAGCGCCGAGGAGGCGTTGAACAACGCGCTCAAGCACGCGGGCGCTTCCGAGGTGCGGGTTGAGTTGCGGCGCGAAGGTCGGAGCCTCGTGCTGTCGGTAAGCGATGACGGGTGCGGCTTTGACCCTGAGGGGGTTTCGTCAGGCTTCGGTCTGCAGAGCCTCCGCGAGCGAGCCGCCGGCCTCGGCGGCACTTTCGTGATAGAATCCGCAGCAGACGCCGGCACGCAGGTCGTTGTGCGTCTACCGGGGGAGGTCGAGACGACTTCGCCGCGGTGAGCC
>CAZCPK010000370.1:0-4312 GCA_964500755.1 uncultured Anaerolineales bacterium | reverse complement strand
CGACCCGCCAGCCCGCCATGTTGTAGGCCTTCGAGAGCGAGTTGAACTCCACGGCGACCTCCTGCGCGCCGGGGATCTGGAGCAGGCTGGGCGCGACGTAGCCGTCGTAGGTGACCTCGCTGTAGGGCGCGTCGTGACAGAGCAGCAGTCCGTGGGCGCGCGCGAAGTTGACGGCGTGTTTGTAGAAAGCCAGGTTGGCGACGGCGCCGGTGGGGTTGTTGGGATAGTTGAGCCAGAGCAGGGCGGCGCGGTCGGCGACGGCGGCGGGGACTGCGTCCAGGTCGGGCAGGAAGCCGCGGTCGGCGCACAGCGGCAGCGGCACGACCTCGGCCTCGGCCAAGCGGGCGCCGCGCGCGTAGGGCGCGTAGCCGGGATCCGGCACCAGCACGCGGTCGCCCGGGTCCAGGAGTGCCAGCGAGAGGAGGGTGAGGCCCTCCTTGGAGCCCATCAGCGGCACGACCTCGCGCTCGGGATCTAGTTGGACACCAAAACGCTTCGCGTAGTGATCGACCAGCGCCCGACGCAGGGCCGGGATGCCGCGATAGCCCGCGTAGCCGTGGCTGTCAGCGCGGCGCACACCCCGACAGAGCGCGTCGATCACGGCGTTGGGCGGCGGCAGGTCGGGGTTGCCGATGTCGAGCCGGATGACGTCGCGCCCGGCTCGGCTCGCCTTGGCGATCTCCTGGTTCCACCTGGCGAAGGGATAGGCGGGCAGCTGCTGCATGCGCAGGGCGGCGCGCGGGCTACGCATCGTCGGCCTCTAGGTGGTCCATCAGCGCCTGCAGGCCCAATAGGTAGCTGCGCCAGCCGAAGCCGCAGATCTGCCCCACGCAGACCGGCGCCAGCAGCGACGTGTGCCGAAATGCCTCCCGCGCGTGCACGTTGGAGAGGTGGACTTCCACCGTCGGCAGCCCGGTCCCGGCGATGGCGTCGCGCAGGGCGACGCTGGTGTGCGTGTAGGCGCCGGGATTGATGAGGACGCCGTCGGCCCAGCCCATCGCCTCGTGGAACGCGTCGACCAGCGCGCCCTCGTGGTTCGATTGCAGCGAGCGCAACTCGGCCCGCTCCCCGGCGGCAGCCTGCAGGCGCGCGTCGATGTCCGCCAGCGTCGTCCGCCCATAGACCTCCGGCTCGCGCTGTCCCAGCAAATTCAAGTTGGGTCCGTGCAGCACCAGAATCTTCAGCATATATGCCTCCAAGAAGTGAGCTACAAGTTGAAAGTTACACGTTGAGTGTTCGAACGTGTAACTTTCAACCTTCAACTTGCAACTTCTTTAACACCGCTTCAACTGCGTCGAGCGATACGTCGTCCACAATTTTCACCTCACCGATGCGCGTGGGCAGAATCCATCGCAGTCGCCCCTGCTGCTTTTTCTTGTCGTGGGTCATCGCCTCCAGGATGGTGGGGAGGGAGTACGCGGGGATCTTCGTGGGCAGCGCCCAGTTCGCCAGGGCGGCGGCAATCCGTTTGGCGAGACCCGGCTCGGCGTAGCCCAGTGTCTCGGCGAGCCGGGCGGCGGCGACCAGCCCGCACGCCACGGCTTCCCCGTGCCGTAGTTCGTAGCCGCTCAGCCGCTCCAGCGCGTGGCCGACGGTGTGACCTAAATTGAGCGTCGCCCGCTGCCCGCCCTCGTAGGGGTCGGCCTCGACGACGTCGATTTTGACGCGCAGCGCCTGCACCAGCCGGGCAGCGGAGAGCGTGCGCGGCGTGTCGTCGCCCTCTGGGCCGGGGGCCAGCGCCTCAAAGAGGTCCGCGTCCGCCAGGACACCGTGCTTGAGCACCTCCGCCATCCCCGAACGGAACTCCGCCGGCTCCAGCGTCCGCAGCACCTCGGGATCGATGAGGACGAGCGCGGGCTGCTTGAAGGCGCCGACCAGGTTCTTGCCCTGCGGCAGGTCGACGCCGGTCTTGCCGCCCACGCTGGCGTCGACCATGGCGAGCAGCGACGTCGGCGCCTGGCCAAAGCGCACGCCGCGCATGTAGGTCGCCGCGGCGAAGCCCGCCACGTCGCCGGTGACGCCGCCGCCCAGCGAGAGCACCGTGCCGCTGCGGTCGAGCCCGGCGTCCAGGAACTGGGCGTAGAGCGCCCGGACCGTGGCGAGCGTCTTATGCTCCTCGCCGTCGGGGATGGAACATACGACAGGCCGGAGGTCGGCGTTGCGCAGGGATGCGGTCGCGTCCGCCGCGTAGAGGGGCGCGACCGTGGGATTGCTGACCACGGCGATTTGCGATCCGGCAGGGACGCCAGCCGCCCGCAGCGCGTCCCCCAGTCGGTGGCGGAGGCTGTTTCCGACGTGCACGGGGTAGGCGCCGCCCGGGTAATGCACGGCGAGCGTGCGCGCCGTCGCCAGTGCCTCGACGGCGTCGGCGACTTCGGCAATGGTTTTGTCGGTGGTGTCGACCTGCCAGGGGATGGCGCGATAGGCTGCGCTTCGCGTAGTCATCAAGTGCACCGCGCGCGCCCTCGCGGCGGCACCTTCTAGCAGCGGCCGTTCCTCAACGTCGGCCCGGGTGCGCTCCAGGAGTGTCTCGAGCTCGCCGGTGAGACAGACGACGGTGCCCGTTGCCAGCATGCGCGCGCGGCTCGTGGGATCGATCAGGGCGCCGCCGCCGGTAGCGATGACCAGCCCACGGCGCTCGCTCAGCTCCGCGCAGAGCTCCGCCTCCAGGGCGCGGAAGGCGGGCTCACCGTCCTCCGCGAAGATCTTGGAGATCGACTTACCGGCGCAGGCCGCGATCTCCGCGTCCATGTCGACGAAGGGCCGGGCGAGCCGCCGGGCGACCGCGCGCCCGACGGTGCTCTTGCCCGTGCCCATAAAGCCGGTCAGGACCAGGTTGGGATCTGACGCAGCCATCAGCCGACGATTTTGACCAGGCGGTAGCTCTTCTTGCCCCGCCGCAGGACGAGGAAGCGGCCTTCGATGCTGTCCTCGAGTGTAACGTTACGCTTCAGGTCCGCGATTCGCACGTTGTTGACGTAGATGCCGCCGCTGTCGACCATGCGCCGTCCCTGGCTCTTGGACTTGACCATCTCCGACTCGGCGAGCAGATCGACGATGTTGATGCCCTCGCCCTCGAAGACTGACTTGGGCAGCTCGCTGGACGGCACGTCGGCGAAGATCTCCTCGATCTCGTCGGCGCTCAACCCCTCGATCTCGCCGCCGAAGAGCACCTGCGAGGCCGTCTCGGCCCGCTGCAGCGCCGTCTCGCCGTGGGTGAGGCGCGTCATCTCCTGCGCCAGCGTGCGCTGGGCCTCGCGGCGCCAGGGGTTCTCGGCGACTGCGTGTTCCAGCTCCGCGATCTCGTCGCGGTCGAGCCACGTGAAGTATTTTAGGTAGTTGATGATGTCGGCGTCGTCCTGGTTGAGCCAGAACTGGTAGTAGCGGTAGGGCGACGTGCGTTCGGGATCGAGCCAGATGGTGCCGGACTCGGTTTTCCCCAATTTGTTGCCGTCCGCGCCGGTCACCAGCGGGTAGACCAGGCCGTAGGCCCGTGCGCCGCGCACGCGGCGGATCAGCTCCACGCCGGCGGTGATGTTCCCCCACTGGTCGCTGCCGCCGGCCTGCAAGGTGCAGTCGTAGTTGTCGTGCAACTGCAGGTAGTCGTAAGCCTGCAGCAGCATGTAGCTGAACTCGGTGTAGGAGATGCCGGTCTCCCGCTCGATCCGCGATTTCACCGACTCCTTGGCGATCATGTAATTGACGGTGAAGTGCTTCCCCACGTCCCGCAGAAAGTCCATCAGGGAGACGGTGGTGAGCCAGTCCGCGTTGTTGACAATCTTGGCCGGGTTGGTTTTGACGTCGAAGTCGAGGAAGTGCGCCAGCTGCCCCTTGATAGAGGCGACGTTGGCCTCGACGTCCTCCAGGCTCAGCAGCTGCCGTTCTTGATTCTTGCCGCTGGGATCGCCGATCATACCCGTGCCGCCGCCCGCGACCGCAATGGGCGTATGTCCGAAGCGCTGCAGTCGCGCCAGGCCCATCAGCGCCAGCAGGTTCCCGACCTGCAGGCTGCTCGAGGTGGGATCAAAGCCGATGTAGGCCGTGACTTTGTTTTTCTCCAGGTGCTCGGGCAGCTCCTCGGTAAAGTCGTAGACCAGTCCACGCCACTTGAATTCTTCAAAGACGTCGCTCATTTTCTCTCCTTCTGTTTATCCGCAACAACTCGTTGTCTGAGTACGTTGATGTCGTCGCCGCCGTAGCGCGTCAGTAGCGCGTCCGCCAGCGTCCAGGCGACCATGGCCTCGCCGACGATGGACGCTGCGGGCACGGCGCAGACGTCCCTGAATCGAAGCGAGAGGTGAACCGAGAGAGA
>CAZCPK010000369.1:0-4331 GCA_964500755.1 uncultured Anaerolineales bacterium | reverse complement strand
TGTCCCTAAAACTAGTGCAGTAGGCTACGCTAGTGGGGCTCACCAGACCTTTTCTACATTGTGACGGGAAGCGCATGGTAAACGTTGCCTTTGCATCCGGCGAAATCCCAAAGAGCCTCGATCTGCTTCAAAAATCTCTGATAAAGGAGAACCCTATGACTGACGAGGAACAACTCTATTTCAACGGCGTCAACGGCGCGACTGGCGACTACGAGCTGCCGCCCCTGCCCCCGGAAGCGGTAGCTTCCATCGCGTTAGGAGAGCGCCTCAACGAGCAGGTATACCGTGAGCTCAAGAATCGTCACGCCGGCAGGGAAGCGCACTTCGGCGTCAACGCCGATCAGACCGACCTTGCTGAGACCGGCTGGGGCGTCGTCTTTGCGGCGAAAGACCCCCGGACCAACGCGCTGCGCGAGGCGTTGCAACCTCTGCTGGAGCTGCGTCGCGCCCAGGCCACTGCCGAGGACGAGCGCCTCTACCGCGAGTTCAGCGGTCCCCAAGGCTACCGGCCCGGCGAATCCTACCTGGACTTCCTGGGCCGTCACGGTATGGGCCCCGGCCCGGCCGAACCCACCAAGGTGCCCTACTATCTGTTGCTGGTGGGCGACCCGGCGCAGATCCCCTACCGCTTCCAGTACCAGCTGGACGTGCAGTACGCTGTCGGGCGGTTGGCTTTGCCGTCGTTGGAAGCCTACGCGCAGTACGCCGAGAGCGTCGTGGCGGCTGAGCAGGGAGAACGGCTCCAACTGCCGCGCCGCGCCGTCTTCTTCGGCGTCCGCAACGAGCACGACCGCGCCACCCAGCTGAGCGCGCAGGAGCTGATCCGCCCCCTTTCCAAGCAGATGGCCGACCTGCAGCCCGATTGGGAGATCGCCCTGGCCGAGGAGACGAACAAGGCCGACCTGAGCACGCTCCTGGGCGGCGATGCGACGCCCGCGCTGCTCTTCACGGCCAGTCACGGCATGGGCTTTCCCAACGGCGACCCGCGCCAGCTGCGGCACCAGGGCGCCCTGCTCTGCTCCGACTGGCCCGGGCCGCGCAACTGGAAGCAGGCCATCCCCGAGGACTTCTACTTCTCCGCCGACGATGTCGGCAGCGACGCGCGCCTGGCGGGCATGCTGGGTTTCTTCTTCGCCTGCTACGGCGCGGGGACGCCGCACCTCGACGCCTTCTCGCACAAGGCGCTGGACGCGCGGGAGGAGCTGGCGCCGCACGCCTTCGTCGCCCACCTGCCGCAGCGCCTGCTGGGACATCCCAAGGGCAGCGCCCTGGCCGTCGTAGGCCACGTCGAGCGCGCCTGGGGCTACTCCTTCATATGGAGCGGCGCCGGTCGCCAGCTCGGCGTCTTCCAGGAGACCCTGGACCAGCTGCTGGACGGCTACCCCATCGGCGCCGCCATCGAGTGGTTTAATGAGCGCCACGCCGAGCTCTCGGTCGTCCTCGCCGGTGAGATCGAGGAGATCAAGGAGTTCGGCAAACGCCGCGACGACGTGCAGCTGGCCGGCATGTGGACGGCCAACAAGGACGCTCGCAGCTACATCATCCTGGGCGATCCCGCCGTTCGGCTGCCGGTGGCGAAGGGCGACGCCACCGGCGAGGCCGAGCGCCCCACCATCACCGTCACCACCGACCGGCTGGAGGCTTTGCAGGCGGCAGAGGCGACCGGGGACACCGTGACCGAGAGCGACGCGGCGCCAGAGACCGTCAGCGCGCAGGCGGCGCCCGTCACCGAGGAGGACTTCGCCGGGGCCTTCGGGCTGCGGGAGCAGTTTAGCGGCCTGACCGAGTCGCTGCGCACCTTCACCGACCAGCTGGCCGACGCGTTGAGCCGGGCCGCCCGTGACATCACCACCCTGGAGGTGAAGACCTACACGACGACGGATCTCTCGGCCGTCCTGGAGACCGAGGAGCCTGACGCCGACCTGCGTGCCCTCACGCACATCGCCTTCGACGGCGACACCAAGGTCTTTGTGCCGGCGGACCGCGCGGGCGTCGACGAGGCGCTCTGGAAGATTCACCTGGATATGGTGCGGGAGGCGCAGCTCAACCGGGCCCAGTTCCTCCAGACGATGGCCGAGATGGCGACCAACCTGCTCAAGACGCTGAAGCCCTGATGACGAGTCGCTTTGAACTGACGGGGGTGACCCTGCCGGAGGGGGAAGATCCCCTGGGCGTCTGGGACGTCGCCAGGCCGGCGGTCGCCTTTGCGGCTCGGGCGGCGGAACCGCCGACCTGGCGCGTCGACCTGCCGGAGGAACCGCAGGAGGCAGCGCGGCTCCTGGCCCGGCGTGAGCGCCGGTTGGAGCGCAGCCGGCGCGACCTGACGCGCGCCGGCGACGCGGTCACCGCGCTGCGAGAGCAAGGTGCGGTGGCCTTCGCCGCTCCCGACGATCCGCTGCAGGCGCAGAAGGCGGCGCTCTGGGAGACGGTGGCGGCACTGCAGCAGCCGGTCGCCTACGACACCCGATTGCGCGCGGACGAGGAGCAGCGCGCGCTTATGGAACAGTGGACGCACTTCGTGGCGCGCGTCCGCGACCTGGTCTCGCACTACGCCCGTGTCTGGACGACCATCGATGACGTGGGCGTGGGATTGACCCGCGTCGGTTGGACGGGCGACTTCGAGACGCAGTGGCTCGATACCGTCACGGACCTGCAGATGCAGCGCCATCGGGAGAGCGTGGGACTGGCGCTTGGATCACGGGTGGCGCTGATGCGGCTGGTCAGCGTCGTCGCCGGCGGCGCCGCCGGCCTGGCGGTGCGTGCGTCTGTCCCCGGTGGTCCGCTGCTGCTCTTGCCCGCCACGTGGCGGTTTGTCAGAGACGTGCTTAAGGAGCTGCGCTCCGCGTGGCCCCAGTTTCAAGGCGGACAGCCCCAATAGGAGGGCGCTGACGTCCGGTCTGAGTTCGTTCGCATTTCGTATGTTGCAGTCACTACACCCAAAAAGGAGAGCGTTACAATGGCGAGTTTACCGGAAGCAGTGCAGAAATTCGCGAGCGACTTGGCGGAACGGGTCGAGGATTTCGTGCAGGACATCTCCGTCTTGGAGGTGCGCACCTATACGACCCCCCAAGATCAGGTGAAGGTCCTTATCAGCGACCGTCCCGACATGACCGTCATCGCCAACGAGGGCAACGTAGCGCTCCGCGCCTACACCCAGGTCTCCCTGGACGGCGATACGACCATCTGTGTGCCGGAGCAAGCGGACGGCACGGTGGACAAGGGTGTATGGGAGATCCACACCCAGATGGTGGAGCAGGCGATGGCCCATCGCGTCAAGTTGATGGCGTCCATGGGCGAGGCCGCGTCGGCGGCGCTCAACGCGCTGCAACAGGCGCGCGAGGGCTGAAAAGAGCAGATTTCCTGGCTAAACCCTGGTGCTGTGCTTTCTGGCAGATCCTTGATAGTGCTACGTTGTGGATGGACGCGGACCCTTGGGCGAGGGTCCACTACAACGTAGCGTGTCTTTTTTTCTTTGCTAAGAGAACCTCAACGATAAGGAGGCGAGCATGACGTTTCGCATGCGTTGGCCTACGCAATATGATCGTATCACCCAGCCTTTTGGCGTGCGCCCGGAATTTTATGAGAAATTTGGTCTACCCGGCCACGAGGGGGTGGATTTTCAGGCGCCCGAAGGGAGTGAAATCTACGCCGTCGCCGACGGCTTTGTCAGCGAGGTGCGGCTCGACGGCAACGCGGATCCCGCGCACAAACCCTACGGCAATCAGATGCGTGTGCAACACGAAGGGGGCTTCACGTCGGTCTATGCCCACCTCTCGCAGGTGACCGTCTCGCAGGGGCAGGCGGTGCAGGCCGGGCAGATTGTGGGGTTGAGCGGCAACACCGGCAACTCCTTTGGCGCGCACCTGCACCTCACCCTCAAGAAGGAGGGCGCCACGGCGGACGGCGAGACCGACTATCCCTACGACATCGTCGATCCCACGCCGTACCTCGAATCCTTCGAGGAGGGCGCCGGCGTCGAACCCGAACCGCCGGACGAGCCCTTCATGAACGTCGAGGTCCACAGCCCCGAAGTCAGTTACTTGAACGTCCGGAGCGGGCCCTACGTGGGCAGCGAGCGGATCGGGCGGGTGGATCACGGCGCGCTGCTGGGCTCTCTGGAGGAGCCGCAGATCACCCGCAGCAAGGTGGGCGAGGAGGGACAGTGGCTGTGGGTGCGGCTGCCCAACGGCGACGTCGGCTACGTTGCGGCCTGGTATCTGGCGCTAATCGAGGAGGCGCCCGCGCCCGGTGAGGAGATTCAGGTCGTTGTGGAGAGCCCCACCGTCCCGCTCAAACTGCGCGCGGGACCGGGGACGGAACACGCCGAGATC
>CAZCPK010000368.1:0-4338 GCA_964500755.1 uncultured Anaerolineales bacterium | reverse complement strand
TAAGCACGTTCTGCGACATTGGCGAGGGTCTTCGCTGACCACTCGCTTCGAAATCTCACCACATCAGACCGATTGCACCGTAGCCTTAACAGTCTCAGTAAGTCGTACCGCTCTGTTTGCTCTAGGTACGATTTCAGCTGTCGTCATACCCCCAGCTGGAATAGTAGCCACACTGCTGGCACCGGACCTCGTAGGACCAGGCCGCGTCGCCGCTGTGGGGTTGGACGCCCCAGTCGCCGTGGATGACGAGTACCTCCTCACTGCCACAGTGGAGGCAGGCGTCCATCGCCATGCGCCAACGCAGGGGGTGTTCGGCGCGGGGGATGCCCGTCCCCCGGTATTGGGAGCGGATGTCGTAAGCGATGGTGCGCACGCAGGGGGCGCTGTACTGCTTCGTCTCGCCCTTCCTGCCCGTCCAGTAGGGCCGCGTGCCGGTCTGGCGCAGGTAGATGTGATGTCCCCGCTTACCCGCCTTGGCCAGCTCGTTCTTGGCGGCGTCCTCCTCGTAGTAGGTGTGCGAGAAGCCCTTGACGGAGCCATCGCGGCGCAGCTCCGGCTCGCAGGGGGTAAGCGGACGCGGCTCCGGCGAGAGGGGCGCCAGCAGGCGCATCGCGTTTTTCTTGCGCTCGATGCGGGCGATCTCCAGCGCCGTGTGCCCGTGATGGATACCGCGTTCGATGCGGGCCGCCGGATCGGCGCCGGCGTCGAGTAGGAGTTGGATCATCTCGGCGTTATTGCCCAGGACGCTATCGTGCAAGGGCGTATAGCCGAAGGGATCGCGGGCGTTGGGATCGGCCCCAGCCTCCAGCAGCAGGCGCGCCTCCTCTGGTGAGCGCCCGTGCTCGGCGACGTAGTGGAGCGCCGCCCGCCCGTAGGCGTTGCACCCGTTGGGATCGGCGCCCCGCTCCAGCCAGTGGGCCAGCGGCTTGCTCCGGCGCGGGTCGCGCGCGACGTTGGCTAACTCGGCATCGAGGTAGCGCGCGGTCTCCCGGCGCGCCTTTTCGGTGTCCTGAGCCGCGAGCGCCGCCGTCAGCAGCGCCATGACCTCCTCGCTGTGGGGATAACGCCGGGCGCGGGCATACTCCAGCGGGGTCAGGGTGTCATTGTAATCGACGCGCACCTTCACGTCCACCTTGGCGCCGTGCTCCAGGAGCAATTGCACCATGGCCGGGTTATCAATCGCCTTCATAAGAGGAAACTCCTCAGATGTCCAATCGGGAGAGATCTCCGTGCGTTTCATCTTGTTCGGATCAGCGCCCAGTTCCAATAGGCGCCGGGCCGCCTCGACCCGTCCCCGTCCCACCGCGGTGAGCAGCGCGTAATTCCGGTCGACCTCAGCCCCGGCCTGCACCAGATAGTCGATCAGCCCCACGCGATTGTATTCGGCGGCGAGGGTCAAGGGCGTCCGTTGAAACTCGTACTCGGCGGCGTTGGGATCGGCGCCCAGCTCGAGCAGCCAGACCAACAGGGTCAGGTCGTCATCTCTGGCGGCCTGTTCAGTCGCCAGCATCAGGGCGGTTTTGCGGTCGCCGTTGCGCTGGTCCAGATCCACGCCCTGGGCGAGGAGCAACTCCGCCGTCTCCAGCGCGCCGTGTTTCAGGGCCAGCTGGAAGGGGGTGAGCTGGCCCCGTTGGTAGTGCCGCGAGGCGGGCAGGTTGGGATCGGCGCCGGCTGCCAGCAGCCTACGCACCAGCGGCAGCTGCGTTGCCTCCTCGTAGCCCGGGCCCAGCAGCTCGTGCAGGGGCGTCGCGCCGCTCTTGGAGTCGATGACGTTGACCTGGGCCCCGTTGGTCAGCAGCAGGGCGATCATCGCGGCGTTGCGCCGGCGGGCCGCCAGGTGTAGCGCCGAAAGCAGCCAGTGTTCGACGCCCCAGTTGGGATCGGCGCCCGCGTCCAGCAGAGCGGTCGCCACGTCCAGGTGCCCGCTTCCCGCCGCCGCCTCCAGGGCCATCTCCCGACCATAGGCATGCCACGTCTCGACCCTGTCCAGCAAGTCCTGCACGCCAGCGAGATCACCGGCTTTGGCCCGCTCCTGCAGCTGTCTGCGTTCTGTGTCGGTGCTCATCGTTCGCCTCCTTGTGAGTATCCAGGGTGTCTGATATGGTCAGGATACCCGTTGAGGCTCTCGCTGTCCATGAATTACGTCACAGGAGCCGCTCAAAGCCGACGCCCTTGAATTCCCAGTCCACCCGGGCGGGCCGGAGTAGCAGCCTGCCCCTTCATCATCGGACGCCTCAATAGACCTCCAATGGCCCCGGCTCTTCGTCGGCCTTCAGATAGGCGTAGCCACAGGGCCAGTGCCCGCGTGCGTACCAGTCCCACTGCTGCGCCAGATCGGCGGGAATGGCCTCGTCGCAGGCCAGGTGCCAGGCGACCAGGCCCGCCGTCCAGACCGCCTGCCAGACCGCCATCGTCGGTCCATGCCAGGCGTCGGCCTCGGGAGCGTAGGGGATGCCGCGCGTCGCCGCTCCCATCACGATTTCCGTCACGCGCGACCAGATCTCGCCCAGTTCGGCCCGCCGCTCGGGATGCGCCGCCAGCAGGGAGTCGTGCCACTCCTGATGGCACAAGGAGAGCGCGATGATCCTGCCGCTCTCCTCTTCGGGACCGGCCCACTCGTCCCAATCCCAGATGCGGACGACGTTGTCTTCGGGCAGAGGTTGGCCCAGGTGCGCGAACCAGAAAACGGCTGGGAGCCGCGCCGGGAATTCCTCGACTGTGCGGGCGCCTACACACAGGTGGTCAGTACACACGTCGTTGCCCTTCCGGCCACGCACCCTCCCAGCCACAGGGGAAGTATCCAGCGTGAAACCAGGCCAACATCTCGCGGAAGTAGGTCGTCTCAAGCTGCACCGCGCCGAGGATTTCCGCCAGCAGAAAGGAGACGAATTCGTAGACGTATTCGTCGAGAAAATCCCTGGCGACCTCTGGAAGGGCTTGGGGGAGGTAGGGACTGACGCTGCAATAATCGAAGGCGTCCTCGCGGGCGCGCTGCCATAGCGGGCGGTAGGCGCTCGCTTCGATGATCTCGATGCAGGCCAGTGAGGGAGCCAGGAGATGGCCGTTCGGGCCGTAGCGCGGATCGTTCCTCGTTTGGAGCGGTGCAAGGGCGGCCTCCCACGTGAGGACCGCCGCGATGTTGCCCAGCTTGGGAGCGCCCACGCGCTGGAACCACGCGGTCTCGCCCAGCACCTCCAGCGCGCTGACCACGACCTGCGTCTGTGGGCCGTAGTTGGCGTCCACATCCTCCCATTCGTCACCCAGCAGCGTTTGCCAGTCCTTCATGTGCTCTCCAACATCCCATAGACACGGTCGAAGCGGCGGGCGGCCAGATCTTCCGTGCGGATCCAGAAGTAGATCATGCCGCCGCAGCCCCAATCCATGCCCGTGGGCCGATCCGATTGGAACTGGGCCAGCAAGCGCCAGCGGCGCATCTCGGCGACGAGTTCGTCGTGGTGCGCGTAGTTGCCGTATTCATCCGAGGCGAAGTAGCCGGCCGTATCCTGTGCCGTGACCACACCGAGGCGCAGCTCGCCGCCCTGCACCTCGGCGGGATGGCCAAGCAGCTGGTGGCAGAATTCGCGCTTGCGCAATTCCTTCCAGTAGATGGTGCCCTCCTCGCGGCGGGTCAAAAGGGGCGTCACCGGCGGGATACAGGTCACGTCTTCGTTATCATCAATCTCTTCAAGCGGCGGCAGCCGCCACAGCGTTTCGCAATCCAACGCGCAGGGTTTGAAGATGTTGAACCGGCGCCCGTACTCGTGCGGGGGCACCGCGCGGCGTTCGAGCGCGTCGAGCGGGCCTTTGTGACAGATGACGGCGCTGCGCGCAGGACGGTCGTAGCCGGTGAGCAGCCCGTCGAAAAAGAAGTACAGCATCCCAGTTGGGGGCAGACGGCCCTCCACGTCATAGGGCGCGAGATCCGCCAGCTGGAATTGACCCACGAATTCAAGCAGCACCCCATCGACCACGGGCCATGCCACGCCGGACGGCAGGTCGGGCAGACCGCCAAGCCGGGTCGTGCCCAGGGGTCCGTCGTCGTCCATGCGGCGCGGGCTCAGGCGGATGGCGGCGGACGCTACGTCCAGCAGCGCTTCGGCGTGGTGGCCCAGGCCTACCTCATGGATGCGGGTGCGCAGGTCATCAAGGGTAGGGAAGGTCATAGGTTGTCTCCTTCTTGGCGATGCTCCTCCTCTTGCCGGACAAAGGTAAACTTAAATCTATGTTTAACTCTCGTGATAATCTCCGTAATTTTCTCAGTGTTCTCTGTGCCTCCGTGGTAAAATAGAGGTAACCGTTCAGACCCAGGGAGCATTGGATACAGATTCACACGGATTC
>CAZCPK010000367.1:0-4364 GCA_964500755.1 uncultured Anaerolineales bacterium | reverse complement strand
AGCGCTGTATTTGCTCAACGTGGGGTGCGCTCGATTATGCACAATTTAGATTGCAAATTCCATAATTTTCTCACACACCAAGAGAAGTGTAAACCTAAGGAACCGAGAAAATGGATCAGCCCGCTCATAGAGAAACAGATGTAGGGCTTCACCTAATTCCCGACAAGAGCCATATGTTAACATTTGCTCGGAGCCCTCGTCTCGGGGCGGTCTCTTTAGAACCGAGACGTTCACGATTAGCCGTCCCCGAGACGGGGACGGGGAGCGGATGGTGAATATGTCTGGAGTAAAGAAACTTTTTAGGGACACTCACTCCACTATCCGGCAAAGCCCCAGAGACCCTTCATGGATAGCAACGACAATACAACAACATATACATATTTGGCAGAAATCTAAAGATGATATAGTATAAATCAAGGGCAGCAAGGCCCTTGTCTCTCGGCGCAAATTCTTACTTTCATTCACAAGACAGAGGAGGAGAACGATGGATTTACAAGATTTTCTTAGTTTTCGACGTATGATCACCCCGATCATCATCAAAGTTCTGTTCTGGATCGGTGTGGCCATCAGTGTCATAGCAGGGATCATCGTATTCCTGGGAGGAATTGTCAGTGTCATCAACGGCATGGGGGGCATCGGCGAGCTGGTGCTCAGTATCATTGGCGCCCCCATCGTGATGGTACTGGGTATCGTGGGCACGCGGATTTACGCGGAGCTTTTGATTCTCGCCTTCCGGATCAACGATACACTGACCGACATCAAGAACCTGCTGGAGAGATAATCGCGTCTCAAACGCCCAGCACACAACAGATGAGGAGGCCGTGAAGCCTCCTCATCTATTAGCGACCGGATGATCTCAGAGAACAAAGGCAACGATACAGAGCACAACCACCAAAAGCAGCGCCAGGCCGTCCTTGAACGCGAAGTATAGCGTGACCAGGGATGTGCGCCGCCGGCGACCGTCGTAGCAGCGCGCTTCCATCGCCAGGGCCAGGTGCTCGGCGCGCTGCAGGCTGGTGACGAAGAGCGGCACCAGGAGCGGCAGGGTGCGCCGCACGCGCCGGATCAGGCCCGCCCGCCCCGTCCCCCACTCCGCGCCGCGCGAGGCCTGGGCCTTGGCGATGCGCTCGGCTTCCTGGGCCAGGAGCGGAAGAAAGCGCAGCGTCACCTGCACCATCAACACAAAGTCGTCGGCCGGCAGGCCCAGGCGGGCCAACGGACGCAGCAACGCCCCCAGCGCGTGGATCATCTCCCGTGATGAGATGCAGAACGAGGTGAGGCTGATGCTAAGGAAGAGCGTGGCGAAGCGAACCAGAAAGACGCCACCCTCCCGCAGCTCCGCGGACGTGATACTCACCGGTCCCAACGCCAGCAGCGGTGCGTTGGTTCCCGGCGGATTGCTCAACACGGCTTGCAGGACGATCAGAGCCAGCACAAAGGGCAGCGGCGGCAGCAGGCCACGCAGCGCGTAGCCGAGCGGAATCCGTGCAAGCAGGAGGAGGCCCAGAATGCCGCCCAGTAGCACAGCCAACCCCAAGGCGTGTGGCGCGAGGGTGGCGGCACCCAGCAGCAGGATGCCGGCGACCAGGCGCACGCGCGGGTCAAGCCGGTGCACGGGCGAACCGGTGGGCACGTACTGCCCGATGGTGATGAAGCGTTGGAACTCGAAGTCACTCACGCCGCACCTGCCCTGCCAACGCCTCACCCAACGCCTCCCCGGTGACCAACGTCGCCGGCAGGGCCCAGCCCCGCTCGCGCAGTCCGGCGGCGACGGCGGTCGCCACGGGTACGCTCAGGCCGAGCTCGCGCAGACGATCGCTCCGTGCAAAGACGACGCCGGTCTCTCCCTGAAGCTCGCTGGAACCGTCCGCCAGCACGGTAAGCCGTTCCGTCAAGATGGCGAGATCTTCCATCTGGTGGGAGGAGATGACCAGCGTCATGCCGGTGCGGCGCAGCTCGCGTAGATGCGCCAGCACCTCCAGGCGCGAGACGGGATCGAGGCCCGCGGTGGGTTCGTCGAGGAGCAGGACCTCGGGCTGCAGCGCCAGGATCGAGGCCAGGGCCACTTTGCGACGCTCACCGCCGCTCAGCGTGAAGGTGAGGCGGTCCTTGTACCCCGCGAAGTCGAGCCCCACCAGCTTCATGGCCCAACGCACGCGCTCGCGCAGCTCGTCGTTCTTGAGCCCCTGCAGGCGGGGACCGTAGGCGATTTCGTCGCCGACGTACTGCTCGAAGATCTGCGTCTCGGGGCGTTGGAAGGCCAGGCCGACGGTGCGGCGGACGGCGCGCAGGTCGACGGCGGGATCGTTGAGGTCAAAGCGCCCTACCTGCACGGTCCCGGTCTGGGGCCGCAGCAGGCCGTTGAGGTGCTGCATCAGCGTCGACTTGCCGGAGCCGGTAGCGCCGATGAGACCGTGACCGCTCCGTGCCGCGACGGCACAGTCGACGGCGGTCAGCGCCGGGCTGGATAGGGGCGTATCCTGGAGGTAGACGTGCGCCAGGTTCTCCACGCGGATGAAGGCGTCGGGGGGAAGGTCGGAGATCGGCGCCGGGCGGGGCGGCGCAGCGCCGCGCGCGTGCGGCAACGCGTCGAGGGCAGCGACGATCTGAGGGACGGTGACGAGACGTTCCGGCAGGGCGGGGAAGCGTTCGCGTAGATCATAAGCGAGGGCAGCGGCGGGCGGTGGGGTGAGTCCCAGGCGCTGCAACCGCTCAGACGCGGCGAAAAGCGTTTGTGCATCGGTGTCCCAGGCGATCCTGCCCTCCCGTAACACCAGAACCCGCTCGGCGTCGAGGGCCTCATCCATGAAGTGAGTGATGGCGATGACGGTGTAGCCGTCGCGATGCAGTTGCCGCATCAGCGCGCGGACCTCGCGACGGCCCCGAGGGTCCAGCATGGCGGTGGCTTCATCGAAGACGAGGCAGCGCGGCTGGAGCGCCAGGACGCCCGCCACGGCCAACCGCTGCATCTGGCCGGCGGAGAGCAGGTGCGGCGGACGACGGCGCAGATCGGCGATCTCCATGCGCTCCAGGGCCGCCTGGACCCGGCGGCGGATCTCCTCGGGCGGCAAGCCCAGGTTCTCGGGGCCGAAGGCGACGTCCTCCTCGACGACGGAGGCGACGATCTGGTCGTCGGGCCGCTGGAAGACCAGGCCGACGGTGCGGCGGATTTCGGGATGCGCGGCGCGGTCGCGGGTGTCGTGCCCGTCGACGAGCACCCGACCGGTATCAGGCAGGAGCAGGGCGTTGAGGTGCCGGGCCAGCGTCGACTTGCCGGAGCCGTTGGCGCCTACCACCGCCACGTACTCTCCGGCGCCGATCCGCAGCGAGACGTCGACCAGCGCCGGGACAGGCGTTTCGACATCGGCGGTATAGGCGTAGTTCACGTTTTCCAGTTCGATGAGCGTTTTCATAGCACGCTCCCCAGTATACGCGGGGAGCCGAGAAGCTCAAAGTGTCGGCCTTCGTTTCTTCCCGGATAAACGTGAAGTTCTTCTCTTGCTTTCCTATAATTTTAGGGTATTATTCAATTAAATATAAGTTTAATCTTCTATAGGAGGAGATTTCATGGCAGTTACCACGTTCAAAGCTGTATCGCGCAAACTACCTGAGGGTCTGGCTGTTGAAAACAAGGCTCGCGGTTTCAAGATCATTATGGATGAACCGGAAGCGCTCGGCGGCACCGACGCCGGCATGAATCCCGTCGAGGCCGTGCTCACAGCGCTGGGGTCCTGCCAATGCATCGTGGCGGCGGCTTTCGCCAAGGCTCAGGGCATCGATCTGCAGGAGATCTGGGTGGAGCTGGAGGGGGATCTCGATCCCGCCGGCTTCTTGAAGGGCAAAGAGGGCGTGCGCAACGGCTTCCAGGAGATCCGGATGACGTTGCACATCACCTCGGATTCACCGGAGGAGAAGGTCAAGGCGTTCGGCGAGTTTATCGCCAGCCGCTGCCCGGTCGAGGACAATCTGCTCAATACCACGCCGATCGTGGCGACGACGGTCGTCGAGGCAACAGAAGCCGAACCGGCGCTGGCGTAACCATATGATTGGCAAGAAGAAGCCTCTGGGAACCCATCCCGGAGGCTTCTTCATGTAGTGCTGTTCCAAATCTTGTCAGCGTTGGCTACCCATCCTTAAGATAGAGTTTCAACGGCGAATCGTCCCAAATCTGCGCCTCGACATATCGATCTGGGCCCCCTTTCCCATCGGGGTTCCGCACCTGCGACAGTCCGTACCGTTTGACGACGCCCTCCAACTCATGTAGTGTATACACCTCTCCACGGTACGGCTTGTCGTCAGTGTACCGCATCGCCAGCGGTGGGGAGGGGGAAACAGGGGGTGGGGCCCAAGTCATCATCGTGTTT
>CAZCPK010000366.1:0-4389 GCA_964500755.1 uncultured Anaerolineales bacterium | reverse complement strand
GGGCGAGCGCTGTGCCTGGGTTAAACCGATGATCTATCGACGCGCCCGGGGGCCGGCGGGATTTCCACTGGAACTCCCCCTGCTGATCCGTGATCTGGCCCGCTTTCTCGATACGCCGGTGAATGAGGTCCGGTCCTGGGCCCAAGAGCACGTGCCCGGTCTGGGCGCAATCGAGGTAGCCCGAATTGAGCGGGACGGATCTCCACTGGCGCTTATCGCCGCCGAGGCCCGTACGGCGGTCAACCTCCTGGCCCCCACCCCGGTCTACCTGGGCCTGGAGACGGTCTCCATGCCGGGGATCATCGAGATCACGCCGGAGGGCGTGCAGCAGGTCGTGACGGTGGGCCGTGAGGCCGGTATCGCCGGGGCCGTGCTCTCCTGGGACCTCTTGCACACTCCACTCGAAAACTTGCAGGTATTGGAGGAGATCATATGAGCCTAGCACATCCGCCCCTGCTGCAGATGCAGGGTATATCCAAGGCATTCCCCGGCGTTCAGGCGCTGGACTCCGTCGATTTCGAGGTGCGGGCGGGAGAGATTCACGCGCTTATCGGAGAGAACGGCGCCGGGAAGTCGACGCTGATCAAGATCTTGAGCGGAGCGCAGTCCGCCGACGCGGGACAGATCACATTAGGCGGTAAGAGGGTCACGTTCCACAATCCACGTGAGGCGCTCCACGCCGGCATCGCCACCATCAACCAGGAGCTGATGTTGATCCCGCAGTTGAGCGCTGCGGAGAACGTGCTGTTGGGACGCCTACCTCATCAGCGTCTAGGGCGGGTGGATCGAGAGGCCATGCAGGAGTACGCACGGGAGGCGTTTGCCATGCTGGGGCTGAACCTGGACCCGGTCACCCCGGTAGCGCACCTCAGCGTAGCGGAGCAGCAGGCGACGGAGATCGCGCGGGCCCTCTCACGGCAGGCCGAGATCATCGTCATGGACGAGCCGATGTCTGCGCTGGCGGGACGAGAGATCGACAATCTGTTGACCTACGTCGAACGGCTGCGCGAGCAGGGCAAGGCAATCGTGTTGATCACGCACAAGCTAGATGAGACGTTCCGGGTGGCCGACCGGATCACGGTTCTGCGGGACGGACAGCACATCGCCACGCTCCCCACCCCGGAGACCACCCCCGAGGAGGTCGTCAACATGATGGTGGGACGCAGCGTCGACAGCGTCTTCATCAAGAAAGTCACGGAGATCGGGGAACCGATCCTGGAGGTGCGCAATCTGACCCGCACCGGAAAGTTCCATGATATTTCGTTCACGCTACACCGCGGCGAGGTGCTGGGGCTGGCCGGCCTGATCGGCGCCGGGCGCACTGACGTGGTCCGGGCCATCTTCGGAGCGGATGCTGCGGATGCAGGCGAGATATGGATCGCCGATAAGCAGATGAGCACTCTGACGCTGAAAGAACGGATCGAAGCCGGGCTGGGCCTGGTGCCGGAGGACCGGAAGCACGACGGGCTGGTCCTGGGGATGAGCGTGGGCGATAATCTGGTGCTTGCGGCCCTAGACCGGCTCGCCCATTGGGGGCTGCGTCATCCGGCCCAGGAGCAAGAGACAGCCGGTGAACTGGTCGCCGACCTATCGATCAAGACGCCGTCGTTGGGGACCGAGGTGCTCACGCTCAGCGGCGGCAATCAGCAAAAGGTGGTGATCGGGAAGTGGCTGGCGATGAAGCCCCGCGTCCTGGTGCTGGACGAACCCACTCGGGGGATTGACATCGGCGCCAAGGCAGAGGTCCACGCGCTAATCCAGCGGTTGGCCCAGCACGGTGTCGCCATTCTTCTGGTCTCCTCGGAGTTGCTCGAGATCCTGAACGTGAGCGACCGCATCCTGGTCATGCACGAGGGCCGGATCACGGGAGAGTTTGCAGGCGGGAACGCGACCGAGGAAGCGGTCATGGCTTGCGCGACGGGTCAACCTATTGCCGAGTACGTACCACAAGTCTGAGATACCATGTCTGAAGGCGAATACGCTGAGAAAGGAAACACACGTATGGCAACAGACGCACTAGAGAAGAACTCCGCCATGCCGGTAAAACGCACCACCTGGACGGATGTAGTGCGGGATCACGTTATCTGGGTCTTCCTGCTCCTCACCATCGTCGTGGTCTCGATTATTTCACCCGTCTTCCTTAACTCTATGAACATCCTCAGCATCTTGCGGCAGAGCGCCATCCTGGGGATCCTCGCCATCGGGATGACGTTCGCCATGATCGGCGGTTCCTTCGACCTCTCGGTCGGGGCGACGATGGGCCTGGCCGCGATGCTGGTGATCAAACCGGACCCCGCCGACGCGGGGAGCGCCCTGCTGGTCATCACCCTTGCATTGGGCGTCGGCTTGCTGGCCGGGGTGCTCAACGGCACGCTTATCGGTAAATTCGAGACGAACTCGGTGGTGACCACCATCGGCATGCAGTTCGTCGTCCGGGGCGTCATGTTTATCTACACGCAATCGAGACACCAATGGGCCCCCAATATGTATCCGCCGTTGAACGCCATAGGCACCGGGCGTCTGGGGCCGATACCGCTCTCGGTGATCGTGTTCATCGTCGTCGCCGCTCTGGGGCACCTGATTTTCACCCGCTCTGTCTTCGGCCGATATTTATACGCGACGGGCGGTAACAGCAACAGCGCGCGGCTCTCCGGGATCGACACGCAGCGCGTGCGGTTGCTTTCATTTATTATCTCCGGGGTCTGCGCAGCGGCAGCCGGCATCGTGATGGCCACGCGCGTCAAAGACGCGGATCCTTCCACAGTGGGATTGGGCAAGGAGTTCGAGGCCCTGACCGCCGTGGTACTGGGCGGCACCAGTCTCTTCGGCGGACGGGGCAGCGCCTCGGGCACCGTAGCGGGCGTGCTATTGCTGGGTGTCCTAGCCAACGCGATGACGCTGCTGGGCGTCTCGATCCACTACCAGTTGATGATCAAAGGCGTCATCCTCACCGCTGCAGTGGCCGCAAATACCATCATCCACCGGAAGAGAAGATGACGGCAGGTCCCACAAGTCAATCCAGAGAATAATGAAACTCGGTGTAGTAGCGGTGGCCGCGAATGCCATCATCCATCAAAAAAGGAGATGATAAAATGCTCCGCAAATTCATCCAGAACGGGCTAGAGCATAACGTCTTGGTCGTGCTCGGGATTCTATTCCTCGTCTCCGCGCTCTTTAACGCCGAGTTCCTGACCGCCAGAAACCTGCAGAACGTCTTGCTGCAGGTCGCCACAAATGGCCTGATCGCGGTGGGCATGACGCTGGTCATCATCACGGCGGGCATTGACCTCTCGGTAGGTAAGGTGCTGGCGTTGGCGGGGGTGATCGCCGTGGGCCTACAGCCGCATACCGGCTGGGTGGCGGGCAGCGCGCTGGCCTTGCTGGCCGGCCTGATCATCGGCATCGGAAACGGCTTACTGGTCACACGCCTCGGCATCAGCCCCTTTATCAGCACCCTCGGTATGCGCGTTTTCATCGAGGGCCTGGCGCTAGGGGTGACCGCGACGCGTCCCATCAGCGGCACCGACCTGGCCTTCGCCGGATTAGCCACCCAACCGGTATTGGGCGTTCCTCTGGCGGCCATCGTCTTTCTGCTCTTCGTAACCATCGGCCACTATGTCCTCACATATACGCCCTTGGGACGGGGGTTCTACGCTGTGGGCGGCAACGAGGAAGCGAGCTGGCTTTCCGGCATCCAGGTTAAAGGCTATCTGGTGGCCGCCTACGCTATCACCTCCTTCACCGCCGCCCTGGCCGGCGTCCTGATGGCTTCGCGCATCAACACCGGCTCGCCCATCATCGGTCGGGATACAGATCTAGTCGTCATTGCCGCGGTGTTACTGGGCGGCGCCAGCATGGCGGGCGGTTCCGGCACCATCCTTGGCACGCTCCAGGGTGTACTGGTCCTGGGCATTCTCAAGAACGGTATGAACCTGCTCGGCATCGCAGAATACTATCAGACCATGATCACCGGCATATTACTGATCATGGTCATGTTGTTTGATCGGTACTCCGCGCGACGGAAGGCGCGGGCCTACGCATGACTGCTAGAAGATGTCTGCTCATGACAGAGCGGACATCTTTCACTTCCCTGACCAATAAGGACGTATAATTACCAGGCGACTTCTTCCTACATAAGGAATCGATCTTCCAGACCGACGGTATAGAGACATACCTTGCCGGTCAGGCAATCCTCTCCAATCTCACACATCGGCAACGTCACCGATCCTCAAGTACCTTCGATCTTCCACTTATTTACATCACGCAAATAAGTATATTTAAGATAGAGTATAAAATGCCAGCGGATGCATCCTATCTCATTCAAATAAAGAAGATGGCTCTTATTGGTTTCTGGATGAAATGCGGGATTTCGAAGCAAATCGGGAAATG
>CAZCPK010000365.1:0-4411 GCA_964500755.1 uncultured Anaerolineales bacterium | reverse complement strand
CGATGGTGCCGATGTTCCCGGCTTGCAAGGCGTCGGCGTCGATGGGCTTCGACTGCGCCAGCTCTAATCCCGCTTCCTGGATGAACTGCCGCAGATTCTCAGCGTCGGCGCGGACGAGCAACACGTCCTCTGCTTGAACGACCTCGAAGCCGGAGGGCGCCGGCAGCCGCTCGTCGTCCCGCAGCAGTCCTACGATCAACACGTCGGCCCTCGTGACCTCTTTAAGCTGCCGCACCGGTCGTCCCGCCAGTTTTGCATCGGACGGTACCCGCACTTCACTGAAGTAGCTTTCCAGTCTGAAGAGATTGCGGCTGGAAACGCGCCCTTTGCGCTGGGGGATCAACCGCCATCCAACCAGGGCGATAAACAAGATACTGAAGACGGCGACCCCCAGACCGAGCGGGGCAAAGTCGAACATTCCAAAGGGTTCGCCTACATATTGCGTGCGCAGGGTGGCGATGATGATGTTGGGCGGCGTGCCGATGAGGGTCATCATCCCGCCGAAGTGGGCGCTAAAGGCCAGAGGCAGCAGATACAGGGCGGGGGAGCGGTCGCTGTCGTGAGCCATACGGATGGCGACGGGCATAAAGATTGCCAGCGCGCCCACATTGTTCATAAAAGCCGAGCTCAACGCCGCCAGACCGCAGAGCGCCGCCAGTTGGACACTGAGCTCCTCGCCGACGCCGGAAAGCCACCGGGCCAGCAGGTCCACCACGCCGGAGTTCTGCAGTCCCCGGCTGCAGACCAGCACCGCCGCTACCGTTATCACAGCGGGATGACTGTAGCCGGTGAAGGCCTCGTCCGCCGTGATAATCCCCATGGTGACGAGGATCAACAACCCTAACACGGCTACTAGGTCGTAGCGCCAGCGCGTCGTGGCGGGTAGAACGAGAATCATGAAAATAACCGTGTAGACAATACCTTGTTCGAGCGTCATTTACAGCTCCCGTTTGTCTGATTAAGGAAGTAGTGAACGATCCCTCTTTTGAGGTTAATTACCTTCCGCTATCTCAATCATACCTCGACGTGCCGCTTCGTCCAGGATCGCGTCAATTTCAGGATAGAGGGAACGTGGATCGCCGGGATCGCACCCAGCAGTACTCTCCCCCGGCGCTATCCTTGCTTCACAGGATACACGCGCAGTTCCCTCTAGATACCAATCGGGGCCCAGAAAGAGCGTTACTTCGGTGTGATGGTGGCCCATGTAGTTAAGACCGGCCAAAACCGATCTCCGATACGCATAGGTGATCGCCCGAACCCCACGGTATGTGAACTCTGTAGGCTCCACGAGAAAATCGGCATCCTCAGCATCCTCAATCCACTGAGGGTGACGGAAAACCACTCCACCGCTCATCAAGCCCAGGTTGAAGGCCTCAACCCTTCTGGCTTGTTCATCCTGTTGAGTGATGCCAAACTGGCAGGAAGAACTCGTGCAGACGTCATCGCGCGGCTGCTCCTCGTAGCCCAGGCGTTCCATGGAAGCTCGTACTACGACACCGGCGTCCAATTCCGTCCCCGTCCCAGCCTCCTCCGCTGGCTCAAAGTTCACATCGATGAAGGTGCTGATCTGCGGGCTGCGATTGCCGTACGCGTCCACCAGGACGACCGTCACCAACTCCGCGTCCGACGGCGGAGCGAAGCGCACCGCCGGGCTGCGCTGCACGTCCCGCGTCGTGGCCTCCTGCTGGAAAGGATCGGCGGGATCGTCGGAGACGTAGACTTTATAAGCCAGTCCCTCGACATTCTCCGGGATATGGCTCTCCTCCGCTTCCCAACGAACCTCGATCTCCCCCGACAGCCCCTCCGCTGCGCCCGCCTCAACGTGAAGCGGCGCTGGCAGGAAATAGGCCCGCACGCGCGTGCCGACGGGCACGCCCGAGTACCAGCGGGACGGCGGATTGCCCGCCATCACGCCCACCACCTGGACGGCAGCGATCTCACCACCCACCTCTTCGTGTCCCATCGGCCCTAGCGTCACCGGCGTCCCCTCGGGGCTGGCCTGGTAGGGGCCCAGGGGCGGCCCCGGTCGCCAATTCTGCCCGTAAGGATAGGGATAGAGCCAGAACTGTGGCCCTCCGATCTCTTCAAATCCATCGAGCCGGAACACCAGTGTCGAATACATCGGCACGTAGGGATCGCCCCGTACTTGCCACACGGCCGCGGATGACGCCCCCCAGAAGAGCGGGGCAAAGTCCCGATTAGCTTTATTTTCATCTTTGCCCGCCGTCCACTGAAAGCCTGCCGAGGGTTGAAAGAGGACACCTCCGCTGCCGACCAGGTCAGAGGCCGTCGGCCACTCGTGCCATCTGACGTAGTAGCGATGGGCAAAGTCCGTAAATACTTCTTCCCAGGCGAGGCTATCGTCACCACTGCACCGGCGGGCCGCGCCCAGCAGCGCAGCCTCCATATTGGTGTTCTTCAGGCCGGCGATGTAGATGCCCTCGCTCGAGCCGCCAAAGGGGTAGACACCGTCCACGACGACGTCGTCACATTGAGCGCCGTACATCTCGTGCAGATAGATGAGGAAGGCGCCTTTGGCGTAATGGGCGTCGATGGAGCCGCTCCACATCCCCACCGTGAGGAAGTCCGCCTTGGGGATAACGTACTCCTGGGAGATCATCCCTTCGAATTCGGCGTCAAACAGCAGCCACTCCAGATAGACGGCGCTGGCCTCATAAAACCACGTGGGGAAGGACGGGTTATAGCGCTGCACGACGTGATAGAGTTCGTGGGTCGCCGTGGCCTTCAGCCGTTTCCAGACCTGATCCGGAGCGCGGGGACCGCTTTCTTCGTGCAGTCGATTGTCGATGTAGAGGGGACCATAGGAGCCGGTGGCGCCATCCACCGTTTTTTTACGCTCTCCCTCCTTCACCAGCCCCGTCCTCTCCAGTATCCCCCGGTTCAAATCTTGGATACGGACTTCGATGGGGAAGGCGTCCTGAGGTGGCATCTCGTAGCCCAACGTCAAGATGCGGTCCCACGCCTCGCTCAGATAGATCTCCAGGTCGCGGACAAAGAAAGGCACGCTCGGATCTCCAACGCCACCGTGCTCGACGCTTTGATACTGCTCTCCATCGCGCAGGACAGCGTTAGCGCCGTCCCGTCTGTACCGGATTGTGAAACGTCCGTCGGCGGTGGAGTGGGACAACCACCTGGGGATGTATCCCGATGGAGAGGGGCCGGCAGTGGGATCGTCGGGCGCCATCATCTGCGGCTCCTCCCACAGCACGGTCACCGGCGAAAAGTGGTCGACGGCGAAGGTCACTCGCTGCGCGCCCGTATCGACCTCCGAGGGCCAGCGCTGCCACCAGGCGCCGTTCCAGGTCG
Source organism: uncultured Anaerolineales bacterium (assembly GCA_964500755.1). Classification (GTDB taxonomy): domain Bacteria; phylum Chloroflexota; class Anaerolineae; order B4-G1; family SLSP01; genus G713. The sequence continues at coordinate 1,084 of CAZCPK010000365.1, read as the reverse complement.
CGCCGACGAGGCCCCGCGGATCGGCGTCGCCCAGCAGCGCCGGATCGTAGGGCACGCTGACCCCCACCGTCTCACCCAGCGGCAGACCGGCGGGGAGTTCCACCTCATAGATCGGGGCCACCGGGATCAACCAGGCATCCTCCAGCGTGGTCTCCTGGCGCGCCGTCGCCACCTCGACTACGTCGGCAAACAGGCGGCCCCGCACTTCACTCTCCTCCGGCAAGGCGTCCGGCCCGAAGGTGACCGTCAGATCCTCCACCTGGAGCGCGCCGCCGGCTGCCCCCAGCACCGTTGTTTCCCAGACCTCTTCTTCTGTGCCCTCCGGCAAGCCCAGGATAAGTAAACCTCCAACCACGCAGATCACCCCCGCGATCAGGACGCCCGCACAGCCGGCGACGATCCATCCCACTGCAGGCTTCCGCTGGCTTTTTGAGGGAGCACCTGGGTGCATCACCTGACGGTGTCGTGGTCGGGGGGAAGCAGGCAGCGGTCGCCGCCGGGATGGAGGCTTCGCCGGGCGCCACTGTTCCCCATCAAAGACGTGCCATTCTCCCGTATGCTCCTGGAGCATCCACAAACGACCGACGTCATCAAGCACCCGCAGCTGATGCAGCGCTTCACGATAGGCCTGCGGGCTTAAACGTCCCTCGCGCCGCTGTTGCTCCAACCCACGATAACGATTTTCGGCTTCTTGAAATTCCATGCGTTCCTCTACGTGCAGCTGTTTTTAAGTGAATATTTGACTCTGATGAAAAAAGCCTGTTTACTGCAGAGAACACAGAGAGCGCTGAGAGAAATTTATAGTCGGGTTTAACTATTTTCACGTTTTACCGAATTTTCTACTAAAAACCTCTGTGCCCTCTGTGTCTCTGTGGTGAGATATTTAGTTATTTCAGTAGAGCCAACTTTGACTCCGCTGAAAAAAGCATCTGAACCACTGAGACACGGAGAACACCGAGGGTAATATTAAAAAGGCATTGAGAAAAATTCACAAAATAAGCGTCTTGGGTTAATTTTATTTAAGTACACTCTTGGCTTTACTGCAAAAAGGTCAATCTAACCGCAGAGCACGCAAAGGGCGCAG
>CAZCPK010000364.1:0-4471 GCA_964500755.1 uncultured Anaerolineales bacterium | reverse complement strand
CTCTTTGGGATTTCGCCGGATGCAAAGGCAACGTTTGCCACGCGCTTCCTGTCACGATGCAGAAAAGGTCTGGTGAGCCCCACTAGCGTAGCCTACAGCACTAGTTTCAGGGACACTCACTCCCCTATCCGGCAAAGTCCCAGAGACCCGTTTGGCTCTACTAAAAAAGATTTTCAGTAGAGGAAGAGATACTATATACACCATATTTCCCTTTGACTGCGCCCCTTTTCACGACAGTCATGCTTATATGAGGTAAAGTGATGAATAGTTATAGAAAACGACGTTTAATCTGGCCGGTCGTCCTGTTGATCATCGGCTCCTTTGTGGGATTGGCGACCCGCGTGAACGTCACCCAGGCCCAGGAGACCGGTCCCAATTTGTTGGTCAATGGGGATTTTGAGCAGGACTCCGGAGGATCCTGGCCTTTCCAGGACGGGATGGGGGAAATTCAGGTAGCGCCTGGCTGGCGGGCGTTCTGGGCCGACGATCCCCCACCTGGAACTGCCATTCCCTCTTACTGTGACTCTGATGAACACGGTTGTTATTGGGGGCGACCGGAGTTCCGGGGGGTCAGCAGTGCAGAATACGCTTATCGCGTCCATGGGGGAAACCTGGCTCAGAAGTACTTCTCCTGGAATCGCCAGCACGAGGCCGGGCTTTACCAGAAGGTGGACGGCATCGAGCCTGGATCGCGACTACGCTTTCAGGCGCACATGCAGACCTGGTCGTGTCTGGGAGAGGCGGATAACTCGTTGCGCTGTCCAACCAGCCCTAACTCCAACAATCCGGCGCCGATGCATACAAAAGTGGGAATTGACCCTACGGGCGGCGTAAATCCCTGGGCGGCTACCGTTGTCTGGTCCGACGAAGTTGAGACGCACGACGTTTGGACAGCTTTCTGGGTGGAGGCCACCGCTGAGGCCACCAGTGTGACGGTCTTTACCTATTCGCGCGCTGATTGGACCAACGCCTGGCCGCGCGTGAATAACGACGTCTACTTGGATGACGCCTCATTGGCCGTGGTGGGCGAGGTGACGCCGACCGCGCCGCCGCCGCCTCCTACGTCGGAGGTTCCCCCCACGCCGCGAGCGACGTCCACCCCGTTGCCTGGCGGTGCTGTGATTCACGTTGTTCAACCGGGAGACACCCTCTTTGGCATTGCGCTGCAGTATAATGTGCCGGTCGATCAACTGCGGCAACTCAATACTGGCTCGCTTGGGTCTAACGACATGTTGCAGGTGGATCAGAAGGTGGTCATCTCCGGTGAGCCGACGGATCTGGTGACGCCCACCCCGGCCGCCGAGGTGACGCCGGAGACGCAGCCGGACACCGGACCTGAAAATGGTCAGGAGCCGCAGGGGACCGCTGACATGCCCTCGTTACCCGATAACCAGGCCGCCGTCTGTGTGGTCGCTTTCCTTGACCAGAACGGTGACCAGGTTTATCAACCTCAGAGTGAGTCCCTTGTCCCAGGAGTCAACATTGACCTCGTCGGTACCGGCGGTCCAGCCGGGAATCACGTGACCGATGGCTTGAGTGAACCTCACTGCTTTCAGCCGCTGGAGCCGGGGAATTACGTCCTGCGTCACAGCCCTCCGGCGGGCTACGTCCCGGTTGGGGCGCGAGAACAGGGAGTCTTGTTGACGGGTGGGAAAGCATACGCAGTCCAATTGGTTTACGCTTTGGGAGAGGACGGCGCGGATCCCACGGTTGAGCAGCCGAGCGGAGAGTCTAACGCAGCGCCCTCGGAGCTGGAAGCGTCGCCGATTGAAGAATCAACGGAAAATTCCACAACGAGCTTACTCACCAAAGTGGTCCGTATCAGCGGTATTGCTGCCGTGGTCCTCGCGATTGCGGTGGGAGGGCTGTTCTTGCTCTCCCGTCGAGGATTGTAAAGCGTTTCTGCTTGACCATTACGAAAAGCCCCAGGGTTCCCTGGGGCTTTTCGGTACTACCCGGCTCATCAGAGATCGGGTTTTCGAAGCCCATCGGCGGGGGCAGACGACTTCGTCGCCTCACAACGCCTGTAAACGAGGGCCAGGCAGACGAAGTCGGTTTGAGGGGGTAGGGTAGCCGTCACCGTAAGGCTTTCTAAGCCTTAGAAAGCCTTGGAAGCGCTTCGTTTGCCTCCCTCCGTTTGTTGGTTGCAGTCGTAAAATGTTGGGATATAATTATTACATCTTTAATAATCGTTAATGTTGATCGCATGCTGTGAGAAAGATCATTAACGGGATACTGTAAATTTTTCTTTGGGAAGTCGAGGCTCTTCTCGTAGTGTGAGTAGCTCCTTGATAGTTCCCAATGGCAAAGCTTGAGAACGCCGCCAGCTTCTGGTAGAGAGGGTTTGGTATGGCGGTGAGTAATTCTACGGCAGCCTAGTCGTTTGATCCTGATCCCCGGTATTTTGGGTATTAGTTTGCTTGTATTTGACTGCACAAACGGGATGTTTGTCGTTTTTCGACTGACTTGCTGATGTCGGTTGATCCTGTCCGGCATGGCTGAATGATATTGGTTGAAAACTTATAGACTATATCTTGCGTGAAATTGCAAGAACCGTTGTGAGGTCAGCGAGACGGCTGTGGTAGCTTTGCCATGGCCGTTTTTGTTATGTGGTGCGAGGCTTATGTCTGGCAAGATTACTGCCATAAAACGACAGAAATATGCAAAGAATCGCGTAAATGTCTATCTGGACGGGGAGTTCGCTTTTGGATTAGCGGAGATTGCGGCAGCCTCTTTGCACGTTGGGGATAGGCTCTCCGACGCGGAGATTGAAGAGCTGCAGGCGATGGACGTGTTGGAGAAGGCGAAAGATCGAGCGTTGAACTATCTTTCCTATCGTCCCCGTAGCGAGTTTGAGCTGGAGCACTATCTATCGGATAAAGGATACGAGGAAGTGGTCATTGAGCAGGTCTTGGCGCGTCTACAACGCGCCGGTCTGGTAGATGATCTGGAGTTCGCTCGCTTCTGGATAGATAACCGCTCGCGCTTTCGACCCCGAGGTCGTCGGGCACTCATTGCGGAACTGCGTCGTAAAGGTGTATCACGGTCGACGATTGAAGAAGCGCTGCTAGATTTTGACGATCGTCAGGCCGCCGAGAAGGCTGCGCAGCGTCAAGCGCGTCGCCTCCGGCACTTATCCCCGGATAAATTTCGCCGGCGCTTTACGCAACGCCTGGCCCGTCGCGGTTTTTCCTACGACGTGATTCGAGATCTTGTCGACGAATACGTCTCGCCCCATCATTCCCTAGATGAAAGTGAGGAAGTGTGAGATGGAGATAGTTGTTTTTATTTTAATCGGTTTGGTTGTCGGAGGCGCCGTAGGGTATTTCTTCCGACAGTGGCGTTACCGTCAGGATGTCGGTGATCTACAGGAGATGAAGCGCCGGGTGGTGGATGCTGCTGAAAAGCAAGCCCACGAGCTCGTCCTGAGTGCCCGCGAGCAGGCTCAGGAGATGCGGGAGGAGATTGAACAGGAGTTAAGTGTCCGCCGCGACAACCTCCGTCAGGAGGAGAACCGCTTGCAGAAGCGTCGTGAGCAACTGGACCAGCGGTTCGAGCAGTTGGAGCAGCGCGCTCAGCGGCTGAATAAGCGTCAGAGTTCCTTGGACCGGCGTTGGAACGAACTGCAGAAGATGGAAGAGCGCCAGCGGGAAGAGTTGGAGCGGGTCTCCGGTCTGACGGCTGAGGAAGCTCGTGGCCTTGTGTTGGAGCAAGTAGCCGCGGATACCCGGCAGGATATGGCCAGGGTCATTCGGGAAGAGGTGACGGAGGCCAAAGAGCAAGCGGACCGGGAAGCCCGGAAGATCATCACCGTGGCCATTCAGCGGCTGGCGAGTGAGCAGGTGGCGGAATTGACCACCAAGAATATTGAGATTCCTTCCGATGACCTGAAGGGGCGGATTATCGGCCGCGGAGGACGTAATATCCGGGTCTTTGAGCAGAAGTCTGGTGTTGACGTGATCGTGGACGACACGCCGGAGATGATCACCGTGTCGTCTTTCGATCCGGTACGGCGTGAGGTGGCGGCGCGGGCGATGCATCATCTCGTGGCCGATGGCCGCATTCATCCCGGACGCATCGAGAAGATCTTGGAGAAAGCCCGCCACCAAGTGGACGAGATCGTTCGCGAGGAAGGTGAACGTGCGGTCTACGAAGCGGAGGTCGCCGGGCTGCATCCTGAAATACGGAAGTTGTTGGGTAAACTGTACTTTCGTACCAGCTATGGACAGAACATGTTGCAGCATACCATTGAGGTTGCCAAGCTCTCAAGTCTGTTGGCTGCGGAGCTGGGGGCTAATGAGGAGGTGGCGCGAGCCGGAGGTCTGCTTCACGACATTGGGAAGGCCGTCGACTTCGAGATCCAGGGAACCCACGCGACCATCGGCGCTGATCTGGCCCGCCGCTACGGGGTGCCCGATGCCGTGGTCCACTGCATCGAGGGACACCATCATGAAGTGGAGCAGCAGTCGCT
>CAZCPK010000363.1:3279-4472 GCA_964500755.1 uncultured Anaerolineales bacterium | reverse complement strand
CCGGTTTGCTTCGAAATCCCGCATTTCACCCAAAAACCAATAAGAGCCACGTTTTTTTTAGGGTTGTACGGATACCTCCTGCGAAACTAAATCGGGTAGTTCTGCGTAGATAGAGAATGTTTTTCGTTCTAAGCGACCACCCGTCCAACTGACAACAGACCACCTGACTATTCTTGAAGGAGGGGTATGGACCTACGGATCGAGGCTCTGGGTAAGCGATATCAGAAGGACTTCTGGGCTCTACGGAATTTTACGCTGGAAAGTGGGCCCGGGGTGTTGGGGTTGTTGGGACCTAACGGGGCGGGGAAATCCACGCTTATGCGCATGCTGGCGACGGTGCTGCCGCCCACGGAGGGGCGGATTACGTGGAACGCTGTGGACGTCAACGCGACCCCCAACGTATTGCGGCGAGTGTTGGGATATCTGCCGCAGGAGTTTGGCGTCTATCCACACCTGAACGCGGTTGAATTCCTGACCTACATGGCGGCGGCCAAAGGGTTGCGTGGACGGTCCCTGCGGCGTCGGATCAACGCGCTCCTTCACCTGGTGCATCTACAGGAGGCCGCCCGACGACCGCTAGGCGGCTACTCCGGTGGGATGCGCCGCCGGGTGGGGATCGCGCAGGCGCTGCTCAACGATCCCGAGCTGCTGATCGTCGACGAGCCGACCGCCGGGCTGGATCCTGAGGAGCGGGTAGGCTTCCGCAATCTCCTCTCCGAGCTGGCCCACGACCGGCTGGTGATTCTCTCCACACACATCGTCTCCGACGTGGAGGCGGTGGCGACCTCCATTGCCATCCTGAATCAGGGCCGCCTGGTAGTCCACGCGCTGCCCGAGGAGATCGTGGCGGCGGTCGGGGGCCGGGTGTGGACCTGGGTGACCCCCTCGCAGGCGCTGCCGGCGCTCAAACAGCGTTATCTCATCAGCAACGCGACCCGGCGCAGCGACGGCGTCCACGTGCGGGGCGTGGCGGACAGCGCTCCGAGTGCGGATGCCTGTCCAGCGCCCGCCACGCTGGAGGACGCCTACCTCTACTACGTGCGTGCGTCCCGGGGATTGGCGGAGGCGAGGATATGAGCGCACTCCATGGACTCTATCACATGGTCCTTGCCGACGTCCGCGAGCGTGTGCGCCGTTACGCCTTTCTGCTGACCCTGCTCTTCTCCGTAGCTCTGCTCTACTTCTTTGTGCCG
>CAZCPK010000363.1:0-3269 GCA_964500755.1 uncultured Anaerolineales bacterium | reverse complement strand
CCGGTCGCCGTCCTCGTCGGGGCTGCCCGGGGGGCCGCCGGGCCTCGCCCGGGCCCGCCCCCCCGCCCGGGGGACGAGCCGGCACGCGGTGGCCTACCCTAGCTTTTCCCTGTTCGATCTGGACGCGCCCCTGTACGCCCTTCTCAATCTGGGCGGGTATCGCCCGCTCTATAACTCCGCCTGGATCGGCGTGCTGGCGACGCTGTTGATGACGGAGTTTATGCTGCTCTTTGGTTTCTACCTGGTCAAGGGAACGCTGGTGCGGGATCTGCGCACCGGCGTGCGGCAGCTGCTCGTCGCGACGCCACTGCCTACCTCATGCTACCTGCTGGGCAAGTGGCTCAGCAACGTGGTCGTCCTCACGGCGATGGTCTTCGTTATGATTGGCGCCTCAGCGCTCCTGCAGCTGCTGCGCGCGGAGGTCTTGGTCATCGATCTCTGGGCGCTGGCGGCGCCGTTTCTCATCGTGTTGTGGCCCGCACTGATCTTCGTCGCGGCGATTGCCGTGCTCTTCGAAGCTGTCCCCGGGCTGCGCGGCGGGGTGGGGAGCGTTGTCTATTTTTTCGTCTACGCTCTGTTGGCGACGCTGACCGACTGGCAGGGCGTGGATCTGCTCTGGCCGAGCGTCTACCGCGCCTGCTCGACGCACTTCTCCCACTGCAACGCCGTCCGGCAGATTGACGTCGACGCCGTGCCGTTGACCGAGCTGCCCACCTTTCGCTATCCCGGCGTCGCGTGGAGCGAGGAGCTGGTGCTGCAGCGATTGACCTGGGTGGGCGCTGCGTTGGGTGTGGCGCTCTTGGCGGCCTACCTGTTGCGCCGCCGCGATGTCGCGCAGGACGGCACCGGGCTCGTGGTTCGCTTGCGCCAGCGGCTCATCGACTTCGTCTCGGTGGAGCAGCGAGCGTCCACCGAGACGCGCCCGGCGTTATCCCCGGCGCTGTCCGCTGGTGGCCTGACGCCGCTCCCCGGACAGGCGCGGACGGACGCGCTGGGACCGCTCCTGCTCGCCGAGGCGCACCTGGCGCTCAAGAAACGGTCCGTCTGGTGGTACGTGGGGGCGCTGGGCCTGCTCGCGGCCTCCCTGTGGACGTCGTTGGAGATCGCGCAGGGAATTGTACTGCCCCTGGCCTGGATCTGGCCGCTGCTGCTCTGGTCCGGCATGGGCGTGCGGGAGACCCGCTGGCGGACCGAGCCGTTGATCTTCTCCACTCCCCATCCAATGCGCCGCCAGCTGCTCGCCGTCTGGTGGGTCGGTGTGAGCGTGGCGCTGGTGCTGGGGGGCGGCGTCCTCCTGCGTCTGCTCTTGGCCGCGCGTTGGGCGACGGCCGGGGCCACCGTGGTGGGTGCGTGCTTCGTCCCCACGTTGGCGCTGGCTTTGGGCTGCTGGAGCCGACAATCGAAGCTCTTTGAGGGCTTCTATCTCTTTTTCTGGTATCTGGCTGCCGTGCAGAACGTTCCCTATCTTGATTTTATGGCCCGGTTCCCGCAGACGGTGGCGTGGGGCTTGCCGGGGGTGTATGCCGGGCTGACGGTCGTTTTGTTCGCGGGCGCGGTGCTGGGCCGCCGCCGTCAACTGCGACGTTGAGCTAGCTGAACACAGGAGGGCGTTTGTGTCCAAACGGAAAATTCTCTGGAAGCGGGTTGGGTTGGTGATCGGCGGGGTGCTCTTGTCGTTGGTGGTATGCGGCCTGGTGGCGGCGCTCATGTGGCCCGTCTTGTCCCGCTGGGTGCGGGCCCGGTTCTGGCGGACGGATCGCGAGACGGTTACAGCCATCACTCAGGAGTTGATCGCCTACGAGCTGCCGCCGGGCTACGCGGAACGGAAAGCTATGCAGTTCCGGTACAATCGAATAGCGATCATCGGCCCGGCCGACGGCGTTGCCGGCATGTCCTTTATCTTGCTGAGTAATCCCATCAACGTTCAGGATCCTGAGATTCGCGAGTTGATGGAGGAAGCCTGGACCCGCCGTGTCGATCAGCGGCGTTATGAGGTCGTCCGAGTCGGCGAACGCGAGATGCGGGTGGGAGACGAGGTCGTCACCTTCGGCGTCTGGGAGGGTGAGGACGCGGCGACCGGACAGGCGGTGCGCCAGTGGGTGGGCGTCGTCGCCGGCAAAGAAGGCGATGTGGTGCTGGTGATTGTCGGCCACGAGGACGCCTGGGATCAGGATCTTGTGGAGGCGTTCATTATGTCCCTCCATTGAAGGAGCGCGCCGGTGCATTGTCCCGTTTTCCTTCAGGGGCCGAGCTGCGGGCGGGGATTGGCGGTGTCCGTGTAGGGCTCGGCGGGATAGAGCTGGTCCAGCAGAAAGGCGCGGAGGAGCGCGTGCACGTACTCGGGTCGGGTCTGCGGGATCATGTGCCCCGCGTCCTCGACGTAGAAGACCACGTCGTTGAGCAGCGTCTTGCGGTACTGAAGGACGACGCCCCAGGGGAGGTAGTCGCACTCCCCGGCCAGGATGAGGCTCGGCGTCAGGTTGTCCGCCAGGCGGGGGCGCGGATCCGGGAGCGTCTCGGCGCTGAGCTCCGTTAGCAGCTGGACGTAGTAGTTAAAACGCGCCGCACCGACGTCGGGCGCCCGGTCGCTGTGCCGCGCGCAGACCCACGTCTGCGGGTTGAAGGAGCGGACCGCCATCACGTGCATCTGCTCCTGGGACGCGAGATTCTGCGCCGCCTCCGGGCCGTAGGTCGACAGGGCGGCCGCCAGGAGCAGGCGGGGCTCCAACACCGGGTTCGGGCCGATGACGGCGCCGGTGCGGGCGTAGTTGTAGAAAAACTGGTCGTCGTGCCAGAGGGGGGTGGGGGAGACAAAGACAGCCCGGTGGACGCGCTCCGGATAGTGACTCAGGTAGCGCGCCGCCAGCTCGGCGCCGGCTCCCTGTCCGATCAGGATCAACTCGTTGACGTCCAGCTCGCTGCGGATGGCGTCCAGGTCCGCGATGTTGCGCTCGATGCCGTAGGCGCTGAGCTTCTCCAGGCGCTCCGATTGCCCGGTACCGACCTGGTCATAGAGGTAGACGTCGAAGCCGTCCTGCGCCAGGCGGCTGTAGAAGTCGCGCTCGGTCGGTAGGACCGCCAGCCCGGGGCCGTCGTGCAGGTAGACGACGGGCGGGGCCTCGGTGGGCGCCACGGCGAGGTAGGCATAGTAGGCGATCCGGGAGCCGGTCTCCAGGGTCCAGTAGTGCGGCGCGGGGTCCGGTGTCGGCGCCGGCGCCTCAACGCCCGCGATGGGCTGCGAGACGATCAGCAGCGTGGCGATTGTGGCG
>CAZCPK010000362.1:0-4491 GCA_964500755.1 uncultured Anaerolineales bacterium | reverse complement strand
AGTTGTTCTTGATCGTTACCGGTTTGTTAGATGATGGGTTATCAGGTGCCCGGCGTGCTCAAGTTATGCGAAACGCTTATAGGCATTCGTAGTGAAAACCGGACATCGGATTTCTTCAAGAATCCGATGTCCGGTTTGTCTTGATCCATCAAAACATACCTGACGGGCCACGAGTGATGATACCTTATCCTGCTGGAAGGAACCATTACTGATCGCTTACTTCAGTGCTTCCATCCCCTCAAACTCGCGGTAGGGCGAGAGAATCTCCAGGATCTCCTGATCCTCTTTGGAGAGCTCGCTGGTCTCCGGAGCGGTGACCAGGCGCGTCAGCAGCTCGCCCAGGCCCGGCCCCAGCATAAAGCCCTGACCGCACATGCCGATGGCCATCAGGTAGCCCTCGACCTCCCGGGACCAACCGACTAACGGCGAGCCGTCGGGCGTCATGGGGTAGAGGCCGCGCCACGTCCGGCGCACGCGGATGTTGGTCAAGCGTGGCATCAGGTCCACCATGCGCCGCGACACCATGGGCAAGAAGCGGCTGGTCTCCCGCCGGTCGAAGCCCCAGATGCTGGGGTTCGGCGTGATGCAGAAGACGATCTGGCCCGAGCCCAGCTGGAAGAAGTAGTAGTTGGCCGAGCCGGGGGCCGGGCGGATGTCGACGACCATCGGATCCATAAAGTGGGCGACGGGCTCCGTGATCCCCGCCTCGTGCGAATCGGGGCGGACCGGATGCTCCATCCCCACCAGCTGGCCCACGTTTTTGGCCCAGGCGCCCGCGGCGTTGACCACCACCGGCGTGCGGTAGGTGGCCTGATCCGTGACGACGCCCGTCACCTTGCCGTCCTCTGTGAGCACGTCGACGACTTCTTCGTTGAAGTGGAAGGTGGCGTTTTCCTTCTTGGCCTGGTCGTAGAGCGCGTGGCTGGTCAGCAGAGTGGAACAGTGCCCGTCGTTGGGCGAAAAGGTCCCGCCGATGAGATTCTCCGGCGTCAAGGAGGGAATGATCTCCAACAGGGCGTCCCTGTCGTACCAGTCGATGTTGAGCCCGTAGGACTTCTGCACCTTGAGCAGGCTCTTGAGGACGCGCTCCTCTTCCTGGCGGTAGGCGACAAAGGAGTAGCCGCCCCTGGTCCACTCGATGTTGTGGCCGTAGGTCTCCTCCCAGCTGGAGATGATCTCCAGGCTGCGGAGGCAGAGCCGGATCTTCGCCGGGTCCGAGTGGGTGGCGCGGATGCCGCCGATGGCGGCCTTGTTGGAGCCCTGGCCCGCGCTGGCGAACTTGTCGAGCACCAGCACGTCGACGCCGGCCTGGGCCATCGCCAGGGCCGTCGGCACGCCGACGCTGCCCGCGCCGATGATGATGACGTCGTAGGTGGGATTAGGCATTGCTTTCCTCCTCTTTCTCGTCGTTGGCGCCCGCAAAGACGCCCAAGGGGACTTCCACGAAGAGCGGGCGCTTGACGTGTTCCTCGACCATCTCCAGGGGAATGCCCTCCTCGCGGAAGAGACGTTTGATCAGCGCAGCGCACGTTTTGCCGCCGCAGGCCCCCATCCCGGCGCGGGTGACGGCCTTGATCTCGTTCATGTCGCGGTAGCCCCGACGGATCAGCGCACGGATCTCGCCTGCCGTCACGCGCTCGCAGCGGCAGACGATCTCGTCGTCGCCGAGGCGCTCGATCTCCTGCTCCAGCGCCTCACCGACCCACGGCTCCTGCACGCGGATGCCCGCGATGTGCTTGGCGTAGGCCTTAGGCGCCTTGACCTTGACGACGACGGTGTGGTCGTTGCGCTTGATGGCCCGCACATGCGTCACCTCGACGTCGCCGAGGACGTGCCCCTCAGTGTCCAGCACGGTGACCGTGTCGCCCACGTCGATGCTCTCCTTGGAGAACTCGTAGGCCAGTGTGACGGTGGGCTGCTCGGCGTCCTTGCGGTAGTCGACCAGGGTGATGGCGAGGCCCGGGCAGATGGTGACGCATTGCTCACAGCCGATGCATTCCTTGCCGACCTTTTCGGCGAGAAACTCTGGCACCCGGCGGATGTCGTCGTCGGGGATGTGGATCAGGTGCTGCGGACAGACCGAGGTGCAGGGGTTGCAGGGGATCTCCTGGGAGCAGTGGAAGACGGGGAAGACGCCCGTTTCGCGCTCCGGGATGTGTTCCTCGATGCGCTCGCCGGGATGCGACTTGAGGATCCTGGCGGTGCGTTCCCACGCCTGGGGGATCTCCAGGTCGTGTCCGAGCGCCTGCAGGATCTCGCGCCCGGCGATCTTGCCGGTGAACATGGCGGCTGACGCCTCGGCGATCTCCTGCGCGTCGCCCGCGTCGAAGACGGTCATGCCGTAGGCGTGCGCCTTCTCCGCGAATTCGTCGACGGGATCGAGGCCCACGGCGACCAGTACCGTGTCGCAGTCGAAGGATTTCTCCGTACCGGGCACGGGGTCGAAGTGCTCGTCGATCTCGGTGATGGTCACCGATTCGACCTGCTCCGCGCCGTTGGCGCTCAGGACGGTGTGCGCGGTGTAGATGGGCACGCCGAAGCGGCGGAGCTTGTCCTCGTGGACCTTGTAGCCGCCGCACTCGGGCAGCGCCTCGACCAGGCCGACCACCTCGATGCCGGCCTGCAGCGCGTGGTAGCCGGCGATCAGGCCCACGTTGCCGCCGCCGACGATAAAGAGCCGCTCGGCCGCACGGACCAGGTCCCGGTTGACCAGCGTCTGGAAGGCGCCGGCGCCGTAGACGCCGGGCAGCGTGTTGCCCTTGAAGGTGAGGGACTTCTCCCGCGCCCCCGTCGCCACCAGCAGGATCTCCGGCTCGATCAGCACGTAGGATTCACTGCCCACACGCTCGGGGTCGGTCCGCAGGATGCCTACCTTCTTGTCGCTGAAGACGGCCAGCGCGGTGCTGTTGAGCCAGATGTTCACGCTGTCGTAGTCACGCAGCTGAGTTTCCAACTTGGCGGCGATGTCGATGCCGCGCGTGCCCGCGTAGACAGCGTTGGTGGAACCGAAGAAGCGGTGCGTCTGCAGCACCAGCTTGCCGCCTAGGCGGTGCTTATCGTCCACCAGCAACGTCTCGACGCCCTGCGCGCCCAACTGAATCGCCGCGGACATGCCCGCCGGGCCGCCGCCCAGGATCAGCACCTGGACCTTGTGGGTCTTGACCTCCTCGAAGGGGCGCTGCAGCGCCTCGGGCGCCACCTCAGGCAGTTTCGGCAGACCCTCCAGCGGCTCGACGCGCATGCCCTCACGGACCGGCGTCATGCACGATTTGATCGGTTTGCCGTCGACCAGCACCATGCACTGCGCGCACTGTCCGTTGGCGCAGAAGATGCCCTGGGGAGCGCCGTCCTTATGGTGGTGTCCGAAGATACGGATGCCGTGGGCGAAGAGCGCCGAGGCGATCATCTCGCCGCGCTTGGCGGTGAGGGGGGCGCCCTGCCAGTAGAACGTGACCTCGGGACCTTGCGCGTCCGTCGGCAGGATCGGGTGATCCTCAATGCGATAGTTGGCCATAGTTCCTTCCTTTGTGACGTGGTAAGCTATAACGTGGCAAGAGTGCGTCAATACATGCCCGGGATCAACGCCCAGGTCTCTTCCCTGTAGTCTTGATATCCTTCCAATTCTTCGCTGAGCAGCTGTTCCTCAAGGGGAATGCGTACGAACACGCCCACCACCCCCAGGCCGGCTACGAGCCACGTGAACGTCGCCGCCATAGAGAGCGGGCAGGCGAAGAAGAAGCAGAGATTGCCCAGGTAGAGCGGGTGGCGGATGACGCCGTAGAGCCCGGTGGTGACCAGGCCCTGGCTGGCGGGCCGTTCCAGAAACATGGAGAAGCCCTTTTGTAGATCAAGGTGCCCTTTCGTGCGCAGAAACGTCGCCGCTGTAAAGAAGAGGCTGCCCAGCAGGGCGTGGATGAGGGTCGGTGTCGTTTCTAGATAGAGATGCTCCAGCAGCGCGCCCATAATCACGCCGTAGAAGGGCGCCGCGATGAGGAAAACGGTCCAATCCCGCCGGGGAGTTTGCCGGAGTGTACCGGCTTTTACCATGGCTGTATTCTCGGCGAGTTTGTAGATAGCCAGCCAGACGACGTATCCAATCAGTGGTAGATCCATGCGCTAAGTGTCTCCCTTGTTGTGGTGGGTCCAGAGGCGCGCAGCGAGGAGGCCGGAAATGTCACTGTGGAAACATCCGCCGTTACAACCGCCTGTACCGACGCCCTGGAGGTCCTGCTTCGTGCTCGTCCTCTCGCTCTGGGACCCAACGATAAACACCTTACCATTATAACAGCACTCTTACGGGAGATAACTGTAATTACGCTTACCTTTCTTAGCGGAAAAGCACATTCCCGGGGTGGTTACGGGGGAGTTGGCTCAAAGATCCGGCCTGAGACACACGACGTGAAACATGAAAAACAACCTTGGCCCTACTGAAAAAGGGTCAATCTAACCACAGAGCACGCGGAGGGCACAGAGATTTTAAGTTCTATTATG
>CAZCPK010000361.1:0-4506 GCA_964500755.1 uncultured Anaerolineales bacterium | reverse complement strand
TGGGCCAAAATCGGCCTGATGGCGCGCGAGATACCGGACAATCGTAGTGCCCGTTACGTCATGAATATGGCCACGCACGACAGTAACCCGGCGGCTGAACAGGCGGCCTACCGCGACGGATACGGGGGCACCGCCAACCGCACCTCGGGCTCCAACAACTACAGGTTCTCCAGCCTCCCCGGCTGGGTGCGCATTATCCGCCAGAACGGCGTCTACGACTACTATTACTCCAGCGCAACCGATCCGGCAGGCAGCGACTGGATTCACCAGGGCACGCACACGCCCCCCCGGGATCTGAACTACATCGGCATCGCGCACGCCTCGTACAGCAGCAACTACGGCACCGGCATCCTTGACGACTTTGAGATCTGTACCGAGGAGAGCGTGGGCTTCACCGACGACATCCGCCCGCCGGGGCTCAAGGAGTGCACGGAGCTGTTGAGCATTCCCAGCTTCGAGGGGAACCCGGAGACCGTCTTCGAATACTGGCGCGCCGGCAACCCCGGCGCTTACAACCGCACCTCCCAGCAGTTCTATCGGGGCAGCTTCTCCATGCGCCTGCACGCCAGCCTGGGCAGCTATCCCTGTATGGAAAACATCCACCGCCCCTACCTCTACCAGGAGGTGCATGTACCCACGGAGGTCTATTCCATCTCCACCTTCACCGTCGAGGGCAAGTACTACGTCGACCAGAGCCACCTGCAGTGCAGCATCGGCGGTCCCGACGCCGGGGACGCGCTCAACCTCCACCTCAAGACCCTTGCCGGCGCCGACATCACCTCCGCTCCGGTCATCGACGGGAGCGTGGTGAGCCGGACGTGGCACAGCCGCGTCACGGATCTCGGCAGCGGGATCGACCTGGCCGACCTGGCCGATCAAAGGATCCAGATCTACTGGAGCGGCACCCACAACGACAACTACTACGGGACTTTTTTCTATCTCGACGTCGTCAGCGCCCAGGTCTGCACCGAGTGGCCCATTCCGGACGACGAACCGGGCACGGCGTCCATGGGCGGGCTGCTGCAGACGCTGGGGGAGTTCCACGCGCCGGTGAAGCTCACCGACGCCGACGTCTGGGCCTACACGCCGGGCGGTGAGGTCCACCAGACCCGCTCCATCCAGGACGGCACCTACCACTTCTACAATATCGAGCCCGGCACCTACGTGATCTACGCCGAGACCTGGGTCAACGGCAATTTGCGCACCGCCACCACCGAGGTGACGGTCACGGCCGACGAACGCAACTATGATATAAACTTACTCTTACAATAGAAAGAAACATGCATGACAAACAGAAAAGAGGGAAATCGATGAAACGCCGCTTACTATGGTGCCTTACGGCCCTGTTGGGCGTGACGCTTCTGGCGCTCCTCGTGGTCAGCCAGCTCACGGCGAAGTTCACCCACACGAGTTACGTCCTGCTCTCCGACGAAGCCGAGCCCTGCAGCGCCGTCAAGCCGCAGATCAGCACAAGCGCCGACCGCAACTGGATCGCCGTCGCCTGGGTGCAGGAGAACGAAAAAGCCGACGGCGACTGTCAAAGCAACGCCGGACGCGCGCTGCTGCGCTGGGCCACGGAGGAAAATACGCCCGTGGGCTGGCAGGGACCGCTCACCGTCTTTAATCCCGCCGACGGTGACTGCGTCAACGCCGTCGCCGTCGCCGTGGTCGTCACCACCACCGCCCACGTCGTCGTCACCGTCCAGGAGCCCTGTGGGAGCGCGACCAGCAGCAGCAGCGTGCGCCACCGCACCTGCGACCTCACCACCGGCACGTGCAGCACAGCGGACCTTATCTACCGCGAGAAAAGCGCCGACATCCGCCTCCTCAACGTCGCGCTGACGTTGGACCAGGGAGGAGATCCCCACGTCGTCTATAATCGCATCGACGTCACCTCCACCGAACCAGACTGGATTCGCACCAGCCAGGCCTGGTACACGCGCCGGAACAGCAGCGGTGACTGGGCTCGTCTGAAGCTGGGTGACAACGCTTACCACCCCGACATCACCTGGAGCTACTCCACTGCAGATGATCAGGGCTACGTGCACGTCGCGTGGGAAACGCACGAGCTCCAATCCAGAAATGTCTCCGACTACAATGGTCGCGTACGTTATCGCCGGTGTCCAGACGATGCGGAAACGACGGGAGGCAACCTGGACTGCGATGACAATCCCAACTACAGCAGCACCTTCCTATCCGACACTCACCCGCGTCCCGCTATCGTCGCCGACGGTGATGAGGTCACCGTATTCTGGAATCGCTGTGCTAGCCTCGAACAAAATCCCCCTTGCGAACTTCTAGCTCTACTAT
This sequence comes from uncultured Anaerolineales bacterium, assembly GCA_964500755.1. Classification (GTDB taxonomy): domain Bacteria; phylum Chloroflexota; class Anaerolineae; order B4-G1; family SLSP01; genus G713. The sequence goes on along the minus strand of CAZCPK010000361.1, from coordinate 2,196 downwards.
ATGAGCGCTCCACCAACGGCGGTTGGAGCTTTGCAGATCCCCGAGAAGTGCGCACAAATCAACAGATCAACTCCGAGACGCGAAAATACGACGGCACGGACGACGAAAACCAGGAGTACCTCTTCTCCCTACGTCCCGCCGCCGTCGCCAGCGATGACGGGTTGCCTGTTATCGCGTGGCAAATCGAGAATCCGGACTACGGCTACTATATCACCACCACGCTGGTCACGTCGGCGACCGAGAACACGCTTAGCTGGAAGGAGACCGGCTGGTCCGAAGGTGACGGCTTCGACCTGCGGGTCAACCCCGTCGTCGCGCTCCCCCCTTCCGCCCAGGAAACGGAAGGACTGCACCTCGTCTTTATGCAGAGCGAAGGAACCAACGACAATTCCCAGATCTACTACAGCTACTTCGGCAACAAGCTCTACGTTGAACCGACGCCTACGCCCGATTCGGGAGAGGAGGACAACAGAACCTACATTTATCTCCCCCTCATCATGCGAAATCATCCGGGAGCGCCATGAAAGATAAACTGCTCTTCTTCGGCGCGGCGCTTCTCGGCATCACGGTCCTGCTGGTGATCGCGCTCAACTGGCAGCAGCCGGCAGCGCGTCCCGCAGCCGGCCCGCAGGAAGTCGGCAACGGCTTACCGGCGCCGTTGCAGCGGCTGGCGAGCGCCCAGGCAGCCGCGCAGACACTCGACGCCTGGGCCGCCACCTGGGCCGAGGACGCGCAGATCGTCACCGTGGCGGCGACGCTCTATCAAGATTCCGAGACGCCGTCCCCCTGGAGCTTCCAGCTCTATTCAAAAGGGCGCGGTAAGCTCGCCAGCGTCGTCGTGCGGGGACAGGACGTCCGGCTACTCCAGCAACAGGCGGCGCTCTACCCGCAACAGCCCCTGAACCGCGCGGAGTGGCAGATCGACAGCGGAACCGTCCTCGCGGAGTGGTGGCAGATGCACGGGCAAATACTCTGGGATAAGATGAAAGGCGGCAGTCTCTCCTTGCACCTCGGCACGCGCAGCACCGGCGCGCCGACCTGGAGAGTCACCGCCCTGACTTCCGCCAGCACACCGCTGGCCATCTGGGAAATCCGAGCAGATACCGGCGAAAGCGTAAGTCAACCCCCTTCAGGAGGGCAAAAATGACGAGAGAAGATAAGCAATCTACCGCGAAATCCGGGCAGAGCATCGTCGAATTTGCGTTAGTTTTACCGTTTCTGTTGTTACTGTTATTGGGCATGGCGGACGTGGGCTACGCCTTTTACGACTACATCCTATTGACCGGCGCCAATCGTGAGGGCGTGCGTCTGGCCTCCCGGGGGCGTTTCGACAACGAGACGGTGGCCTCGAGGGTCATCAGCTCGGGCGGCATGCAAGAGGTCGACGGCACGCTAGAGAACAGATTTCGCACCGCCGGGCCCGACAGCAACTTCGGCATGATCATCACCCACTTTCCCATCGACGCGAACGGCAACCTGAACCAGGATAACGTGACCGTCCATCTCACCGGCACACTACAATGTGGAGACCAGACCAACTACATTACCGCAGACGACAGTCGGATCCAGGGGGATTACGAAGGGTTTCACGGTGATATCACCCAGAAGATCAACACGCGACGCGAAGCCGCGGGATACGACGCGCAGAACAGCGAAATTGTGGTAATCGAGACCTTTTACGCGCACGACGTCCTCTTCCCGATCTTCCTTGACCTCCTCCAATTCCCCGATCCGCTCATCCTCTACTCCAGAGGCTCCATGCGCGTTCTGCGAGATTCTCGCATAGACTAGGGAGGCAAAACATTATGCGCACGCTAAAGAAAACACGGAACACGGAAAAGGGACAAAGCCTGATCATCGTCGCCTTCGGCATCTTTGTGCTGATCGGGTTTGTGGGATTGGCCGTAGATCTGGGGCTCTCGTACATCGAGCGCATCCGCATCCGGCGCGCCGCCGATGCAGCGGCCCTGGCTGCCGCCACAGAACTGCCCCTGGAGGCAGCGGCCCACATCCGGGCGTTGGAATTCCTCGACGAAAATGACTACGGCTGCCAGCTTGAAGTGGCTCCCGGCGCAGCAGGCTATCACTGCGCCGACACGGAGACCGTGCGCGTGGAGGTCGATGGCAGCTACCTCTCCGGCCCCAGCGTAGAGGAGGCCGAACGCGTCATCAGAATCGACACCGCGCAATACCGCG
>CAZCPK010000360.1:0-4535 GCA_964500755.1 uncultured Anaerolineales bacterium | reverse complement strand
CGCACTTTCCCCAACGTGCAGGGCGGAGGGATGGACGTTACCACCGCCACCATCGACGGCGCAACCGTGGAGCCCACGCCGGTCTACCAACGGAGCGCGCTGCGCCTCCCGCTGCCTCAGCCGCTGCCGCCCGGCGACGCGCTGACGCTCGCCCTCGACTTCGACGTCACCTTGCCCGACGCGCCGGGCGGCAACTACGGCCTCTTCGGCCACTTCGACGGTGTGCTGGTGCTGGACAAGGCCTATCCCGTCGTCCCCGTCTACGATGACGACGAGGGCTGGAACGTCGAGGATCCCGCGCCCATCGGAGACCAATCGCACTTCGATGCCAGCTTCTACGTCGTCACGGTCACTGCGCCCGAGCGCCTGCTGCTGATCGGGTCGGGCGTCGAGGTGGCGCGGGAGACGACCGACGGGCGCCAGACCGTCACCTTCGCCGCCGGGCCGGCCCGCGACTTCTACCTGGCGGGCAGTGAGGTGTTCCAGCGCGTCAGCCGGAAGGTGGGCGAGACGACGGTCAACAGCTACGCACCGACCGCGAACGCCGTCTCCGCCGACACCGCGCTGGATCACACCGTCGCGGCGCTGGAGGTCTTCGCCGAACGCTTCGGCCCCTACCCTTATACCGAGCTGGACGTCATCAGCACGCCGCTGCTGGCGCTGGGGATCGAGTACCCGGGCGCCGTCGGCATCAGTCTCCAGCTCTACGATCGCCAGAGCAGGGTCGCGGGCGTCTCCGCCCCGGCGCTGATGGAGTCCGTCATCGCTCACGAGGTCGCTCACCAGTGGTTCTACAACCTCGTCGGCAACGACGAGATCGACGAGCCGTGGCTGGACGAGGCCATGGTCCAGTACGCGACCGGACTCTACTACCGTGACGCCTACGCCGCCGACGCCGAGACCACCTACCGGGGCAGCTGGTACGGGCGCTGGGACCGCGTCGACCGCGCCGAGATCCCCATCGGGCTATCGACCGACGCGTACACACCCCAGGAATACAGCGCCATCGTCTACGGGCGCGGCCCGCTCTTCATCAACGCGTTGGCGGAGACGATGGGCCCAGAGACCTTCGACGCGTTTCTGCATGACTACGTCCACACGTACCGCTGGGAGATCGCGACCGGCGAGGCGTTCCGCGCGCTGGCAGAGGAACACTGCAGGTGTGATCTGACGGGGCTCTTCGAGACCTGGGTCTACGCGGAATGAGCTCCACACGACTACCCACGGGACACCTCCAGGAGAAGCGTGTAGGGAATCACCCCCCTTCTGCAAGGTTATAGATAGCCAATAAGGAGAAAACAGATGCAAGAGAAAGACGCTCACACGATCATCGCTCGCGTGATCAGTCAGAAAGGACACTGCGCCGCCGGACACTCTGTCGGCGACGAGGTCGTCTTCGACGGCACCTCCGTGCAAGGCGACGTCTGTCTGCACGCACTCTACAGTTTTTTGCCCAAGGTCTTCGCCCTGCGGTACGGCGCGGATTTCCCCTGGGCCGAGGATCCGGACGTAGCAACACATGCCTGTCCAGACGCCAAGAATCCCGTGGTCTTCGAGCTGCGGCGCGTCAGGGAGTAACCCTACGCCGCGCGGCGGCGCTCCCCTTCCTTCTTGAAGAGCTGCGCCGTGGTCCGGTCGATGTTGCAGAAGCGCACACGAGCCAGCGAGGTCGCCGGGTGCGCTTCGAGGTAGTCCAGCGTCGCCTGCCAGATGACCTCGGCGGCGCGGGGTTTGGGGAAGCCGAAGATCCCCGAGGAGATCGCCGGCAGCGAGATCGACGTCAGGTCACGGTCATCCGCGAGGACCAACGCGCTCTGGACCGCGTCGCGCAGCAGCTGCGGCTCGTCGCCGCGGTCGCGCCAGACCGGTCCGACGGCGTGGATAACGTACCGGGCGGGCAGCGCCCCCGCGCCGGTGATCGCCGCTTCGCCGGTGGGCACCTCGCCGTGCTCCCGCACCCACGCGCGGCTCTCCTTCTGGATCTCCCATCCGCCCGCGCGGACGATGGCGCCCGCAACCCCGCCGCCGTGGGCCAGCCGCCCGTTGGCTGCGTTGACGATCACGTCCACGTCCTCGGCGGTGATATCCCCGCGCACCACCTCAATCGTACAGCCTGCGGGGCCATCATACGTCAACAGCACGGTGTTGTCCGACATCGTTGACCCCCTTGACGGAAAATCTCAGCTCAAGGTGCATGTCTGCTTTCTTTACAGAGCCTCCAAGGCGCGGCGCATGCGCATCAGGCCTTCGCGCAATAGAGCTCGTGGCGTCCCAAAGTTGAGACGCACAAAGCCTTCCCCGCCGGGACCAAACGTCGCGCCGTCGTTGAACATCACCCGCCCCTCTTCTCGGAAGAACTCCTGGGGCGACGAGGGTAACTCGAGCTCGCGACAGTCGAACCAGGCCAGGTAGGTGCCCTCGGGCTTGGTCATTTCCACACCCGGCAATTCAGTCCGCACAAAGTCAAAGGCGAAGTCGCGATTCTCTTCCAGGTAGGCAAGCACCGCGTCGAGCCAGGGCTGTCCGTGCTCGTAAGCCGCCAGAGCCGCCGTATAGCCCAGGATATTGGGACGGCCCACCAGGTGGTGCCGCCACGTCTGAAACCTCTCGCGCAGGTCCGGGTTCGGGATCACGGCGAAGGCGCACTTGAGCCCGGCGATGTTGAACGTCTTGCTGGGTGCCATCAGCGTGATTGTCTGCGCCTCAATCTCCGGGGCCAGCGAGGCGATGGGGATGTGCTCGGATTCGCTAAAGATCAGATCACCGTGGATCTCGTCGGAGCAGATGATGACGTCGCGCTCCAGGCAGTGGACGGCCATGCGCGCCAGCTCATCCTGCTGAAAGACGCGCCCCACGGGGTTGTGCGGGTTGCAGAGCAGGAAGACGCGGGTCCGCTCGGTGAAGGCGTCGGCGAAGGCATCGAAGTCAACCTCGTAGCGCCCATCCGCGCCTTGCGTCAACTGATGGTATTGGGGGGCCAGCCCGGCGGGCTCCGCGGCCTCCAAAATCGGCGGGTAGACCGGCGTCTGGACCAGCAGACCGTCGCCCGGCTCGGCCAAAGCGTGCAAGACCACGTTGAATCCCGGGACTACGCCGGGCAGAAAGACCAGCGCGTCGGGGGAAACCGTCCAGTCATAGCGTTGCTTGAGACGCGCCACGATAACGTCGCGGAGATCGTGAGGACAGAAACCATAACCGAAGACACCGTGCGCGACGCGGGACTGCAACGCATCAATAACGGGCTGGGGTGAGCGGAAATCCATATCCGCCACCCACATGGCGAGCTCCTCGTCGTCACAGACGTTCCACTTGATGCTCTCGGTCTCACGGCGGAGAATGATCAGGTCAAAGTCGTAGGCCACGGTATGCCTCCTCATAAAATTGGTCTGGTGGTCGCTTGGTCGTTTAGTCCATCGACTCAGGAAAGATTTACGTTGAGCTGAAGCGCTCAAGCACCGGTAGCTCCCCAAAAGATAACCACAGTAACGATATCCTTCATTATAGAGCCCTGCGAGTGAACTGCAATTCGATCGACGTCGCCTTTGGGAGGCCAGAGGGATTTCGAAGCGAGTCGACGAACGAAAACGGCCTCGCTGCCTCACAACGCCCGTAAGCGAGAGCAAGGCAAACGAAGTCGGGGTTGATGACTGGAGCAAACGTCGCAGGGAGGCGCTGAGAAGCCCTGGAAAGCTTCAGAACCGCTTCGTTTACCCGCCAGACCCTGACACTTCCTTCGCTGTTATTTTCTGCTATACTGAACTCAGTATGACAAACGCTCCCGAAACGCTTATTGAGATGCTTCTGCTCGGCGGAATGCTGTTGAGCCTGTTGAGTTTGATCGTCCCCTTCTTCCCAGGTGTCACCGTGATCTGGGCGCTGGCGTTGCTCCAGGGGGTGGTCTTCGGCTTCGGCTGGCAAGGTTGGATCTTCACGAGCCTCCTCACATTGCTGGCGCTCTTCGGTTGGATTGCCGACAATGCCCTGATGGGCGCTAAGGCCCGTGAGAGCGGCGCGCACTGGCTCTCCCTCATCGCGGCCCTGGTGACCGGCTTCTTCGGCAGCCTCTTCCTCACGCCGCTCGGCGGTCTACTCGTTGCGTTGGCGACCGTCTTTCTCATCGAATACGCCTACAGTAAGGATCTGGAGACGGCCTGGCACATCTTCAAACAGACGTTGACCGGCTGGGGCTGGGCCTTCGTCGTGCGCTTTGTCGCAGGACTGCTGATGATCGGCGTCTGGGCCATCTGGGCCTTCCTGGGCTGAGCTGAGAAGCCCCGTTTCAATAGAAAAACTAGACTCTGGTGAAAAAGCCTGTTTACCGCAGAGATCACAGAGAGCATAGAGAAAAATTTAGTATGGTGTTTAATTATTTTCGCATTTCTCCGGATATCATGGCAGAAAATCATAATAGAACTTAAAATCTCTGTGCCCTCCGCGTGCTCTGTGGTTAGATTGACCTTTTTCAGTAGAGCCAACTAAGTGGCTCTACTGAAATAACTAAATATCTCACCACAGAGACACGAAGGGCACAGAGA
>CAZCPK010000359.1:0-4554 GCA_964500755.1 uncultured Anaerolineales bacterium | reverse complement strand
GACGCCCACCGAAACGCCGACCGAGACGCCTACGGAGACGCCTACGGAGACGCCGACCGAGACGCCTACGGAGACGCCGACCGAGACACCTACACAGACGCCGTATCCCCAGTGGAATCCAGATACGGTTTACCTCGGCAGTGACCGCGTGACGCACGCCGGCAAGACGTGGGAGGCACAGTGGTGGACGCAGGGCGAAGAACCCGGTACCACCGGGCCGTGGGGGGTATGGCGCGAGGTCGATGTGACGCCCACAGTGACGCCGACCGAGACGCCCACCGAGACGCCGACCGAGACGCCCACCGAGACGCCAACTGTCACGCCCACCGGGACCCCGGGACCGTGGCCTGACGACGTCTTCGCGCCGTACGTCGACGTCTCCTTGGACGTGCACAAGCCTTTGGTACAGTATGCATCCGAGACCGGAACGCCGTACTTCACGCTGGCGTTTATTCTGGCAAACAGCAACGGGGATCCGGCCTGGATGGGTTCCGAGACTCTGGATACCAACTTCATGTTGGACGAGATTCAGGAGCTGCGGGCGCAGGGCGGCGACGTCATTGTGGCCTTTGGCGGCGCCATGGGACCGTATCTGTCGAGCGCGACCAGCAGCGTTGAAGAACTGACCGACAAGTATCGTGCGGTGCTCGACAAATATGATCTTACGCACGTCGATATCGACGAAGAGGCCTTTGACTTCGCCGGCATCCAACGGCGCAACGCCGCATTGGCCGCGCTTCAACAGGAACGCGATCTCAAAGTCTCTTTCACGCTCCCTGTCAATACGGTTGGCTTGTTACAGATCGACATTGATTTGCTTCAGGATGCTATTGACAAAGGCGTGGAGATCGAGACCGTCAACATCATGGCGATGAACTACGGCTCGGTCGACGGGGATATGGGGGAATATGCCATTCAGGCTGCACAAGGCACATTTGAGCAGCTCAAGGACCTTTATCCCCATAAGTCTGACGCGGAAGTCTGGCAGATGATCGGGGTGACTCCTATGATTGGGGTGAATAACACCCAGGGTATCTTCTATCCGGACGATGCGCAACAGCTACTGACCTTTGCGGAGCAAAACGACATCGGTCTGCTGGCCATGTGGTCCGTCGATCGCGACAATGGTGGTTGCTCCGGACAGATTTCGCCGACGTGCAGCGGCATCTCGCAAGGCTTATATGAGTTCTCTCACATCTTCAACCAGTTCAATGGCAATTAGCACGACTATCACCTTCTGAGGAGGGATAAGATGAATCGCATCCGCGCAATTTCATGGCTGACGTTGTTCTGTCTTCTGGCGGTCTTTGGCCTGACCAGCCGACCGGTGACAGCTGCCTCTCCCTGGGCGCCCGGTGTTGCCTACGCCGCCGGCGATCAGGTGACTTATGATGGAGCAACCTACCAGTGTTTACAAGCTCATACGTCGTTAGTGGGCTGGGAACCGCCGAATGTTCCTTCTTTGTGGCAGTTGACAGATGATCCTACGCCAACAGAGACCCCGACGGAGACGCCAACAGAAACCCCCACCGAGACGCCAACAGAAACCCCCACCGAGACGCCAACAGAAACCCCCACCGAGACACCGACCGAAACGCCGACCGAGACACCCACAGAAACCCCCACGCAGACGCCGACCGATGAACCTTATCCGCAGTGGGATCCTGACACCATCTATACCGGCGGTGATCGGGTGATGCACGCGGGCAAGGCCTGGGAAGCGCAATGGTGGACGCAGGGTGACGAGCCCGGCACCACCGGACCGTGGGGCGTCTGGCGGGAAGTCGATGTGACGCCTACGGTCACCCCGACGGAGACGCCCACCGAGACGCCCACCGAGACGCCCACCGAGACCCCAACGGAAACCCCCACGGAGACGCCAACCGAAACCGTGACCCCTACCGAGACGCCCGAGGGCGCGCCGTCCAAACCGACGCTGCGGATCGAGAAAATCTGGGACGAGGGTGGCGGAGATTGGTTCAAGATCATCTGGAGCAAATGGGTGGGCCCCAATGCCACCAGCTGGGAGTTGATCGAAAACGGTGAGGTGGTTTACACTGCGGATCTCAACCCCGATGGGGATTCTGGCGCGCAGACCGAGACGCTGATCAAGAAGGACAAGACCTACGGACACTACGTCTACGAGGTGCGGTTGATCAACGCCGCCGGCAGCGCGACGAGCGATCTGGCGGGTTACGCCGTGGGCGGCGCCAGCGCGATTGCTGTGGAAGAGGCGGATGCAGACCGCCAGGCGCTGCAGGTGACCGTGGATCAGGGGGCGACGGACTTCACGTTGAACACATTCGACGTAGATAGTCCGCAGTACGAGTTGATGACCAACAATAGCTCGGTCATCGCTTATCAGCTCGTCGGGGACAACGTCTTGCGTATCAACGGCCTGCAGGCGGGACGCGCTTCCTTACGGATCACCGAGACCTCCACGGGCGAGACGCGCTATCTCGGCGTCCGCGTGCGCAGCGCTTCCGGCGAGGCGCCTGGCTTGCCCGAGTACGTCGCCATCGGTTCGGTCAGCGAGGATCGCGATCACGACCTCGATTTCTGGCGTGATTTTAGCGACGACCTGACCAACAAGCGCATGGACATTCGATACATCTACATCAACGGTGGCCCCTTCACCGGATGGCGTACCTGGACGACAAAGGACGGTGCCCGGGCTATTACGTATGTACGCGAGAGTCTCAAGCTGGGGATGATTCCCTTCTTCGTCTACTACAACATCCCCGACGACAGCGAGGATTTCCAGGTCGATAAAGAGCACATTGAGAGTGTGGAGTACATGGAAGCCTATTATCAGGACCTCAAGTTCTTCCTCGATCTGGCGCGCGAGGAGGCCGGCGACGAGATGGTCGGCATCGTCCTGGAACCGGACTTCCTCGGCTACATGATGCAGCAGTCCGGGGGATCGGGGCAGGGGGCCGTCCCTGTGCCGCCCGATGAGCTGTTGGCTCAGACCAACGCGGCGTATAGCAGCGGCGTGCTCGATGCCGGCGCCGATCCTGTCTTCCCGGATACCATCACCGGTCTGGTGCAGTCCGTCAACTATATCATCGACAAATATCTTCCCAACGCCTACTTCGGCTGGCAGTTCAACCTCTGGGCCTCGCCCGGCATCACGGTTGATATTCCCGGATCGGGTCTGATACGGCTCACCGACTCCCTGGGCTGGGAGGCCGGGCGTGCGGCCATCGCCGCCGAGACCGAGGTGATCGCCGACTATTACCTGGACGCCGGTGTGGCGACCAACGGCGCCGATTTCGTCTCCATCGATAAGTACGGCTTGGACGCGGGCGCCTCCGGCTGGCAGGATCCGGCCAATTCCACCTGGTTCTGGAACGCCGATCACTGGCACAACTACCTACTCTTCAGTCAGGTGCTGGGCCAGCAATCGAACCTGCCGGTGATCCTCTGGCAGATTCCGGTGGGACACGTCAACGATTCTCAGACGCCCGATCCTTACGATGGCGGATTCTTTGAGCCGCTCGATAACTCCAGCCAGCACTACGAGGATTCGGCGCCGACCTTCTTCCTGGGCGATACCTTCAAGCCTGGAAGCGATCGCCTCGCCTACTTTGCAACGAGTCAGGCCGGAGATCCAAAAATCTCCGTCTCGGGCGACGCCGTCACCTGGGGTGAGCACGTTGAGGACGCCCGCGATCATGGGATTGTGGCCATACTCTTTGGTGCGGGGGTTGGCGGCAGCACCGACGGCGTCGGTTCACCGCCCACCGACGATTATTGGTGGATTACCAAGGTCCAGGAGTACTTTCAATCGCCTGTGCCATTGAACTAACGCCGGACCGGGTCCTCGCGCCTCGGCGTGGGGACCCGGAAAATCACGCGGGATTCTTTTCGCGCAAGGAGGTGAGCGCGGCGACAAAATGGATGGAGGACGATCAGAATGGCGGATTTTGAACGATAGGTGATATGAACCTAGTTAGACTGGAGGAGAGAAAATGCAACGTTTACGAGGGATTACCCTATTGGTGTTGTTGAGTCTTTTGGTTGCTGGTGTGATGACGGTGGTTTCGCCTGCGACCGCGGAGGCGGTTCCGCCCTGGGAGCCCGGCGTCAGCTATGCCGGTGGAGATCTGGTAACTTATGACGGTGTGGTCTACGAGTGTGTGCAGCCGCACACGTCGTTGAACGGCTGGGAACCACCGAACGTTCCGGCGCTTTGGGATCCGACGGACGTGACGCCGACGGAGACGCCCACGGAGACGCCCACCGAAACGCCCACCGAAACGCCCACCGAGACGCCCACCGAGACGCCCACCGAAACGCCCACCGAGACACCGACCGAGACACCGACCGAAACACCCTATCCGGCCTGGAATCCGGATACCGTCTACCTCGGGGGTGACCGGGTGACGCATGACGGCAAGGTCTGGGAGGCCAAGTGGTGGACCCAGGGTGAAGAACCCGGCACGACCGGTGAGTGGGGTGTCTGGAAAGAGATCGGTGACATTACGCCGACCGTCACGCCGACCGAGACGCCGACCGAGACGCCGACCGAGACGCCGACCGAGACGCCGA
>CAZCPK010000358.1:0-4557 GCA_964500755.1 uncultured Anaerolineales bacterium | reverse complement strand
ACGTATTTGGTCAGGTCATACAGTCGGGAAGTTATTTGTTAACCAACCCTAAGCGACCACGCGACCCATTGACTATCTCTAGAGGAGGCTGACATGTCACAGATAGTTGTCTCTGAGCATCCCCTGGTCAAGCACAAGCTTACGCTGCTGCGCGACGCGGGTACCGACTCCACCAAATTCCGGGCGCTGGTGAAGGAGCTCGCGATCTTGCTGGCCTACGAGGCCACGGCTGATCTCGCGACGGAGCCCCGCGCCATTGAGACGCCCATGGCGCCGATGCAGGGCGTTAAACTGCGGGAGAACATTGGGTTGGTGCCCATCTTGCGGGCCGGACTGGGCCTGGTCGATGGGGTGTGGGAGATGATGCCCTCGGCCGAGGTCTGGCACATCGGCCTCTTCCGCGACGAGCGGACGCTGCGACCCGTGGAATACTACAACAAGCTTCCGATCAGCCCCACCGTCGATGTCTGCCTGGTGCTGGATCCCATGCTGGCGACAGGTGGTTCGGCCATCGCCACCGTCGACATCCTCAAGGATTGGGGCGCGCAGCGCATCAAATTTATGGGGCTGATCGCGGCGCCGGAGGGCGTCGAGGCCTTCACCGCAGCGCATCCGGACGTCCCGCTCTATCTCGGCGCTATCGACGAGCGGTTGAACGACGACGGCTACATCCTCCCGGGGCTGGGTGACGCGGGCGACCGACAGTTCGGCACCGGATAGCGTCTGATGTTGCAGGGATACGGTATCCGCTACCTGATCACGCTGCTGCTGGGTTTCGGACTCGCGGCGTTGCTCACGCCCGTGGGGCGGCGCCTTGGTCTCCGCTGGAACATGGTGGCCGAACCCGGCGGTCGGCGCCGGCACACCGGCGTCGTCTCCCGTCTGGGGGGGCTGGGTCTGATGGCGGGGGTCTTCGGCGCACTGGCGTACGCTTACGTGACGCCCATTCCCACCGAAGATCCCAACGAGATGCGCCGTCTCTGGGGTGTGATCCTCGGCGGTCTCTGGATGTTCGTCCTGGGCGTGCTGGACGATCGCTTCGATCTGCCGGCGTGGGCCCAGTACCTGGGCTACCTGCTTGCCGCCGTGATCGCCATCGTCACGCTCATCATCTTGGAACAGTTCAACAACCCGTTCACCGACACGCTCATCAACCTCTCGTTCTGGCTCTACGTGCCGTTGACGGCGCTCTGGGTCACGGGGATGGTGGTGACCGTCAACTGGATGGACGGTCTGGACGGCCTCTCCGCCGGCGTCGCCGCGATTCTGGCGGCGGTCCTCTCATTGCACATGTATCGTATGGGACAGTACAGCGTGGTGCCGCAGGCGCTGGCACTGCTGGGGGCCGCGCTGGGCTTCCTGATCTACAATCTGCACCCGGCGCAGGTGCATCTGGGCAGCAGCGGCGCTTTTCCCCTGGGCTATCTGTTGGCGGCTCTGGGACTTATCGCCGGCGCCCGGGTGGCGACGGTGCTGCTGGTGATGTGGATCCCCATCCTGGACGTGGCCTGGACCATCGTCGACCGGTTGCGGCACGGCGATCGGCCCTTCAGCGGGGACCGGCGCCATCTGCACTTCCGCCTGCGCGACGCCGGCCTCTCTACGCGGACCATCGTGGCGCTCTACTGGAGCTGCTCGGCGCTCTTCGGCGGGCTGGCCTTCCTTATCTCCTCCCGTCTCTACAAGATGCTGACGCTGAGCGTGCTCGGCGCGGCTATTCTGGTCGTCCTCTTCTTCCTCAGTCAGCGCGTGGAGTCAGACGCCTAGAGAACGGTACTGTGTTTCTGTTTGAACCACGGAGACACCGAAGAGGCGCCGATGTTTGCGCACACCACCCAGGCACGAAAATCTTTCAGCAGATTAAGCGGATTAAGCAGATTTTCTGTACGGTGATTACCTGAAATTACGGCATAAGGTGCGTTGCACCTGGCTACGTTCTAATCCGTAATTTAAGATTGATTACAGTAGTCGGAAATTTATGGAAACCTGCAACCTGCAACTTGCAACCTGCAACCTGCAACTTTTAACTATCTTGAAGGGGCCCAAACGTGAGTCGTGAAAACCTTTACGCTTCACGTTTTACGTTTCACGCATCCTTATTTTTGGAGGGTACAGATGAAGAAACTTGACCTTAGTGGAATTTTCGTTCCTATCGCGACGCCCTATACCGAGGACGAAGCGCTCGACGAAGCCGCGCTGCGGCGTTTGACGCGCCACTTGCTGCCGGACGTCAGCGGTTTCATCGTCAACGGCACGACCGGCGACTTCCCGCTTCTGACCCGGGAGGAGCGGCGGCGCAGTGTGGAGATCATCGTGGAGGAGGTCGACGGCGCGAAGCCCGTGCTCGCCGGTACCGGCGCGCCCTCAACCCACGAGACCATCACGCTGTCCAAGGACGCGCAGGACGCCGGCGCCGATGGTCTGATGGTGGTGACGCCGTACTATCTGCGTCCTTCCCCGCAGGGCCTCGCCCGGCACTTCGCCGAGGTCGCCGCCGCGGCGCCGGAGCTGCCGGTGCTGCTCTACAACTTCCCCCAACTGGTGGGACAGAGCATTCCCGCGCCCGTCGTCGCGGCGTTGTACCGGGACGTCCCCAATCTCGTGGGGATGAAGGATACCTCCGGCGACCTGGTCTACATGCTCAACGTTCTCTCCGGGGTAGACGCTGACTTCCAGATGTTGGCGGGTCGCGCCGTCGTGGTGGTGCCCGCGCTGGCTGCGGGGGCCGTGGGAGCCATCCTGGCCGACGCCAATCTCATTCCGGCCCGCTGGCAGGAGGTCTACGCGGCGGTTCAACGAGGCGACTGGGAGACGGCGCGGGCAGGACAGTACCGCTTGCAGGCGCTGGGGCGATTGATTGGCAAGGGCGGCAGCCTGACGGTACGCGCCGGCCTGGCGCTGCTGGACGCACCTATTGGGCCGCCTCGACGTCCGCTTACCCCCGAAGGTGTGCTGACGACCGAGGATCTGGAGCTGTTGCAGGCGCTGTTGGAGGCCTAGATGCGACGTTGGCGCTGGTTACAGTGGCTGTGGATTGGCGGGCTGGTGCTCGCCGGGTGCGGACGCGCCAGCCCTTCCCCGACGGCGACCCCCACGCCGACGCCGGTGGTTCCCACGCCGACACCCCTTCCCTCTCCCACGCCGCGCCCCAATCGACTCACCGTCTGCACGACGGAGCCGTCAACCATCAGCCCGTTTCTGCCCTCGCAGGCCGGCGCCGATCTCTGGGCGATGATCATGGAACCGCCGGTGGAGCGCGTGCGTTACAGCTGGGAGGCGCGTCTGCTCGTACAGGTGCCGACCTTAGCCAACGGCGACGTGGTGACGCGCACGGCCCAGGTGCTTCCGGGCGAGCGCTACGTCGACGTCGCCGGAGAGCTCCAGACCCATGATCTGGATACGGCGCGGACGTTTCCTCAGCTGGAGGTCACGTTCCGCCTGCGCCGGGACCTACGGTGGTCCGATGGCGAGCCCCTGACCGGGGACGACGTGCTGTTTGGCTACCATCTGGCGCAGGAGCCCGGCGCTCGCGGTCGCTGGCGTGAGTTGGCCGAGCGAACCGAGCGCTTCGAGGCGCTCGACGCCTACACGCTGCGCTGGACGGGGCTGCCCGGCTATACGACGACGGCTTTTCCCGGCTTTATCTTTCCGCCGCATCCCACGCACTATTATGCGGACCAACGCTTGGACAGTGTGCTGGAGGATCCTACGCTGCCCGGGACGGGCCCCTTTTACGTCGCCTCCTGGCAAGCCGGGGTGGGCGCGCGCTTGCTGCCCAACGAATACTACGCCGGCGAGCAGCCGCGTTTGGAGGAGATCACCGTGCAGTTCGTCGCGCCGGGTCGGGGCGACTGGGCCACGTTGCTGACCGACGGGCCCTGCGACGTGCTGCTACCCTCTCCTGCGCTGAACGTCGATTGGCGGACGTGGACGCCTTTGCTGGAATCCGGCGAGGTCATCGTCTGGGCGAACACCGGTCCTGAGCCGACGTTTTTGCGGCTGGACTTCAACCTGGCGCCGGCGGGCGAGCGCGTCACACCGGTGATGGAGTCGGGCGTGCGGGAGGCGATTGCCCACTGCATCGATCGTCAGCGGCTGGTGACTGCCGAACCCAACCGGGCGCTGCTTCCCGCGCGGACGTTCCTGCCGCCGGAGCATCCGGCGTCGGTGCGTGAGCGGCTCCCGGAGCGCGCGTACAATCCTCAGGTGGGCAAACGGCTGCTCACGGAGCTCGGTTGGCGCGATGAGGACGAGGATGGGATTCGTGAGGCGTACGCCGTGCCTGAGATCGCCGACGAGACGCCGCTGAGTCTCACCCTGGTGTTGGCGCCGCAGTATACGGTCCCCGCGGCCAACATCTCGGCCGACCTGGAAGCGTGCGGCGTCGGCGTGCGCCCGCGTCCCACCGAGGCCGGGGAGCTTTACCGGGCGCATCCGTCGAGCCCGCTATTTGGGCGCACCTTCGACCTGGCGCTCTTCGGCTGGTGGGCGGAGGCGCCGGCGGTCTGTGGCGCCTGGCGCTCCGAGCGGATTCCCACCGCGGAGAACGACTGGCTT
>CAZCPK010000357.1:0-4582 GCA_964500755.1 uncultured Anaerolineales bacterium | reverse complement strand
AGCCGAGCTCGAGCGCCACGCGGCCACGGAGACGGCGCTGCGCAAGGACGTGCTCTCCAAGTGCTACGGGGGCGACGTCACGCGCAAGCGCAAGCTGCTGGAGAAGCAGAAAGCGGGCAAGAAACGCATGAAAATGTTAGGGGACGTGGTGATACCCCAGGAAGCTTTCCTGGCCGTGTTGAGCCTGGAAGAGGAGTGAGGTCTGAGCCCTTTTTCAGGAGCGTCAGTTGTTGACTCTACTGAAAAAAGTGTCTAAACTACTGAGACACAGAGAACACCGAGGTAAATAGTAAAAAGGCATTGAGAAAAATTCACGAAATACGCGTCTTGGGTTGATTTTATGTAAGTATCCTCTTGTTTTCTCTGTGCCCTTCGTGTCTCTATGGTGAGATATTTAGTTATTTCAGTGGAGTCAGTTGTTCTTCTCTCAGCGAATAAGCGCCCGAATTACCCAGAGTGGAGGTACCGATGAGTTTTTTTTCCAATTGGTGGAAGGAGTTGGCGCCATCACAGCGCAAGAAGCTGCTGTTGCTGATCTTGACAGCTCTGGTGGTAGGGTGGATCCTCTGGGTCGCCCGCGGCGTTCTGGGCCCGTATCTGGCCGGTCTATTGATTGTCTACCTGTTGGCACCATTAGTTGAGCTGCTCGAGCGAGGGCTCAAGCAGCTGGGCGAGCACAAACACCTGGGGTTCTTCCGGCGAATTGCCCGACCCGTTGCCGTGATCGTGACCTACATCGTGGTCATCGCCGCGCTGGTGGGCTTTTTCGCCGTCGGCGTCCCCATGGTCGTGGAGCAGGGCAAGGCGTTGTGGGAGGAGCGGAAGACCGTCCTGCAATATACCTCCGACTTCTTTGATGACCTCATCGAGCAATACCGATTACTAGATCCCCGCATCCAGGCGCAGGTGGAGCAAGCGCTGGGCGATCTCTCGTCGCGGCTGACCAATATCGTGCAGCAGGCGCTGGAGGGTACCGCCGTCGCCATCTCCTACACCGTAAGCCTGGTGCTGGCCATTGTTATCATTCCTTTCTGGATGTTCTACCTGCTGCGGGATCTTCCGGACATCACGAAACACGTACGATCTTATATCCCCCTTCAAATTCGTGACGACATCTTCGTCATCTATCGTTTAATCGATGACGCCCTCAGCTCCTATCTACGGGGACGGCTCTTTCTGGGATTGGTGATCGGCGTTGTCTCTACTTTGGTCTTCTCCCTTATGGGTTTGCGCTTTGCTCTCTTCCTGGGATTGATTGCGGGGATCTTCGAGATGATCCCGAGCATCGGACCGACGCTGGGCGCTATCCCCGCCGTGCTCGTGGCCCTGACGCAGAGCCCGACGTTGGCGTTGTGGACCACGCTCTTCGCCTTCGGTGTCCAGCAGGTGGAAAATATCTTTCTGACGCCCAAGGTGCTGGGGGAGAGCGTGAAGCTCCATTCGGTGGTAATCATGGTGGTTCTGATCGTTGGCAGCGAAATCGCCGGGCTGGTGGGGTTGTTTCTGGGACCGGTGGTGACCGCCGTGCTGCGAGACGTCTTTCGTTATTCCTACTTCCGTGTCCAGGAGCCGTCCTGCACGCCGGAGGAAGCGTTCAACGCGGTGCGAGAAGGGGGCATGCTGCAGATTCGTCTCTAGTGGAGTTCACGCGGCGCTTGTCAAATGGGTAAGGAGGAAGAGATGGAGAACCGAGAGCTGAAACGAGAGATTCGGGCGTTGGTCGAGGCGGGACGTAAGATCGCGGCCGTACGGCTGGCGCAGCGAGAACGCAGTCTGGACCTGACAGAGGCTCAGGCATACGTCGAGCGCCTGGTATCGGAGGAAGAGACGGAGGTGGTATCGGTTTCCGTCCCGGATCCGGCGGAAATCCGGGCGTTAGCGGCCCAGGGACGCAAGGTGGCTGCCGTGAAACGGGTGCGCGAGGCCACGGGCTGGGGTTTGCGCCGGGCCAAGGAGTACGTAGATGAATGCGCTTAAACGAGAACAGCGTGAAAAGTCGACCGTGACGCCCCTCAAGCGGTTTGCCGTCCTGCAGCTCTCGGGCTGTGCAGGCTGCGAGGTCTCCCTGCTCAACGCCGAAGCGTGGGTCAAAGACTACCAGCTGACGTATATGCCACTGGTCATCTCCAGCTACGACGTGCCCGACGTCGATGTCCTGTTGATCAGCGGCGGCGTCCGCAACGACGAGGACCTCTACAACCTGCGGCGCGCGGTCAAGCACGCCGCCCAGGTCGTCGCCGTGGGGACCTGTGCCATCTCCGGCGGCGTCGCCAACCTGGGCGATCGCGACGAGGTGCGGGAGATCTTTCTGGCGCAGACGTCGCGCCATCACGTGCCGCGCCTGCTGCCCCGCTCGCACCCCGTCGATACCTACGTCGAGGTGAATCTCTATCTGCCGGGGTGCCCCCCCACCCCGGAGCTCTTTATGGCAGCGCTCTCCGACCCCGACGCCTACGAGGCGTCCAAGATCGTCTGCCAGGAGTGCGGGCGCAAGAAGCTACGCGACGTGAAGCCCCAGCACCTGGTGGGCTTCCAACAAGGCGAGGTCCTCCCCGACATCTGCCTTATCAATCAAGGCTATCTCTGCGTGGGGTCATCGACGCGCGGCGGCTGTCGCGCCCCCTGTCCCCGCGCCGGACATCCGTGTGTGGGCTGTCGAGGCCCTTCCGACGTCTTCATCGAGAAAGAGTCGGCGGTCTGGTTCAAGAGCATCCAACGTGTCTTTGACGGCATGACGGAGATCCCCACCGAGGAGACCGCCAAGGCGCTGCGTTCCCCGCAGTTGGCGCTCTTTCTCTTCCAATTTTCGGACTACGCCGGGGGTGAAGATCGCCCACCGCGTCCAAAGGAGAAGATTCTCTAATGACCACGCTGACGTTTCCGTTGAGTCGTATTGAGGGACATGCCCAGGTCGTCATTGAAGTGCAGGAAGGTGAGGTGATCACGGCGCATTTCCAGGCGACGGAGCTGCGCGGCTTCGAGTATCTGGTCCAGGGCGCGCCGGCCGAGCAGATGCCGGTCATCACGCCGCGCATCTGCGGCGTCTGTTCCACCGCACACCACGTCGCCTCGGTCAAGGCGCTGGAGGACGCCTTCGACGTCAAGCCGCCGCCGCTGGCGCTGACGATCCGCGAGCTGTTGATGTTGGGACAGCTGCTGCAAAACCAGGCGACGTCGGTCTTTATCTTTACCATGCCCGACCGCCTGGACGCCTCGAGCATATTTCAGCTGGCCAAGGCGGAGGGGGGCGAGGACGATCTGGCTCAGATCGCCACGCGCGCCCTGCAGGTCCGGCAGGCCGGCACCGACCTGATCACCCTGGCGGGGGGGCAATTCATTCACCCGGTCAAAGCCGTCGTCGGCGGGGTCACCGGAGGCATCCCTCCGGAGGCCGCCGAAACTATGACGGCGCAGCTGAAGGCGGCGCTGCCCATAGCGCGCAAGCTCTTTGACTACTATTGGGAGACGTCGTTGGCCATGGGGGAGCGCCTGGGAACGTGGGGGGACGACGCACCGGCGGCCTACATCTCCTCGGTGGCGGGGGAACGCCCCGATTATTACGGACAACGACTCTACGTACTCAACACCTCGGGCACCTCGCAGTCCTCTTTTCCTGCGACCCGGTTCCGTGAGTACCTCGACTACCAGGAGACCGACTACAGTTACGCCGGTCAGACCAGCTACGGCGGGACGGTCATGCGCGCCAACAGCCTGGCCCGGATCAATATCCTGCGGGAGATGGGGACGCCACTGGCCGACGCCTACCTGGAGCGCTTCAAGGAGGCCTTTGGGCAGCCGGCCCACGCCATCATGCTCTTCGACCTCGCGCGAGGTATCGAGCTGGTCTACGCCATTGAGCGCGCCCTGCAGATCCTGGAGCAGCCGTTGGACGACGGTGAAGTCGAAGTGCCCTTCGAGATACAGGACGGCGAGGGGTACGGTCTGGTGGAAGCCCCGCGCGGCCCGCTGATCCATCATTACACCATCGAGGAAGGGCTGATCCGGCAGGCAGAGTTCGTCATCCCCACGGTACACAACCTGCTGGCGATCGAGCGGGCGCTGAAGGTCGCCGCGAAACGCTACGTCACAGCGGAGCGCGTCGAGATGGAGTTAGAGCGGGCCGTGGGCCGGGTGGTACGGGCCTTCGATCCCTGCATCGCCTGCGCGACGCATTAGCTTGTCAACCCCACCAATTATGGTATGATTTAGGACGTTCGGGGCGTAGCGCAGCTTGGCTAGCGCGCACGGTTCGGGTCCGTGAGGTCCGCGGTTCAAATCCGCGCGCCCCGACTACAGTTCACACGGTTCTACTGAGGTAAAACCGTGTGAACTACAATCCTCATGTTAAGCAAACCACAGCCCAGACAGAGTTTTCCTTTTCCCTAGGTGCCTGCTATATACCCCTAGGCTCTTATTGGTTTCTGGGTGAAATGCGGGATTTCGAAGCAAATCGGGAAATGCTTCAGATGGATAGCAACGCGCCGGGCTCAGCCGTACGCCGTGGATTTGCTGTGCCCCCATCCCCCTTCCCCGGAGCGGCGCGCAGCGCCAGCGGTGGGGAGGGGGAAAGAGGGGGTGGGGC
>CAZCPK010000356.1:0-4616 GCA_964500755.1 uncultured Anaerolineales bacterium | reverse complement strand
GAGCAGCACCGGGCGGTGGATGCCGCAGAAGGGGAAGAAGTCGAAACTGGTCGCCGGGTAGTTGAGGTTGGCGAAGACGTCCTGAGGGTCGGCAGGCACGTTGCCCGGCGGGACGCGGTCGGGCGCCAGCCGCCCCTCGACGCGGACGACGAGCTGGTTGCGCTCGGCGCGCAGGTGCGGCGTCACGTCGAAGGCGAAGGGCAGATGTCCGCCCTCGTGCTGACCCACGCGCTCGCCGTTGAGCCAGACCTCCGCCAGGTAGTTGACGGAGTTGAAGCGCAACATCACCCGCTGCCCGTCCCAGCCGCGCGGGCGATCGAAGGTCGTCTGGTACCAGGCGGCGTCGAGGTAGTCGCGGTGATCGGCAAACTGATCGTTCCAGCTGGCGGGCACCGCGATGGGGCGCGTGCCGTCCACGCCATCGGGCCAGCCTTGCGCTTCACCTACATCCTCGGGGTCGAAGCGAACGTCCCAGAAGCCGGAGAGATCAATCAGCGAGCGAAACGGATTCCTCTGTGGGTAAAGCATAGCAGTCTCCTTAGATCAACGAATTAAACGGATTTAGCGGATTAAGAGCAACAATCCGTTCAATCCGCTAAATCCGTTGATGATTCTTCCTACTCACGAAAATCAAGATCCAACATCAACTCGCCGTCTTCGTCGACGAAACGCGCGCCGAAGTACCACCAGTGTGGCTTGGTCTCGGGCAACGGCACGGAGCGGATAAGCAGTACGTTCTCGCCCTCGCGGAGCGTCAGCGGCTCGGTGCGGTAGGCGGAGCGGAAGGTCGGACGCAGGTGCGACTCGTCGGGGTACGGCATCACCGGGACCGGCTCGCCGTTGAGGTAGAGCTCTACCTCGCCGGTGGTGCGGAACTCCAGCACGGCGTCGCGCTCCTCCGGGCTGACCACGGTGCCCGTGACGTAGCCGACCAACGGCTCCCCCGCCCGCAGCAGCTCCTCGTAATCGCGCCAGAAGAGGACGGCGTGCGGCTCCTTGTAGTTCGGGACGTCGTCCGGATCCTGAATGTGAGATTGCCAATCCAGCGCCGGGTTGACCCCGCCGTCGGCGATCAGTACGGCGTCGAGCGCCGGCGCCTCGTCCTGCGGGTAGGCCACGGCGCGCCAGGCGGTGATGGTGGGGAAGAGCACCTCACTGTGGTAGGTGCGCGTCCACTGCACGCCGCGCCAGATAAAGTCGACCTGCACCGCCCAGCGCTGCGTCCGGGGCTCGCCCTGGAACGCAAAGGGTGCGTCGATGATTTGCCGGTCCGTGCTGTTCGTCACCTCGGTGATCTGCGTCTCCACGTCAGCGCCACGCTCGCAGGTGAACGTGACCCGCGCGTCGTAGGGCGTCCCCTCCTGCGGCGGCGCGACGATCACGCGGCCCAATTGCTGCGCCGCCTCCTCCGGCGTGACATACTCCCGCACGATGGCGAAGGGACCGCCCAGGCGCGCCACAGCCTCCGTCCGACCAGGCGTCGCTTCTGGCAGGGCCAACGCCGCATCGACGCTGGTCGCGTCGTCGGGGCAGGCGTCGCCCAGGAGACGGGCCACATCGGCGGCGATCACGTCCTCGTTGTGGGACGCCCCCAGCGCCAAGATGGCCTCCTCGGCCCGGATTGCCACGGTCAGCAGCTCCGCTTTGTCGCGGACCGGCACGGAAACGACGGTCGTCAGCGCCTCCTCGTCGTAAGTCCAGGCCCTGGCCTCAGCGGATTTTCCATCGATGAGTACCGCCTCAGGCTTGCGACTGCCCTCGAAGTGGATCTCGTAGCTGCGCGCCGTCGGCAGCTCGGGACAGCGCCCCTCCACCGGCGCGACGTGGACCACCCACGTCCGCGCGTCCACCTGACGATGGCGGATCTCGGTCCACTCGGCCTCGCCGTCCGCGTAGGCCTCGGTGACGCCGTCGTCCTCGTAGAGGCGGAAGGCGCCGTCGGCGCCGGGATAGACCGCGATGGTGAGGCGGTCGCCGGACACCAGCGAGGCGACCGTGCCCGCTGCCGCCCCCTCCTCGAAAGCGGGTGCCAGCGGCAGAATCGCCCCGGCCCGCATCAACATGGGCAGCCGCTGGTGATCGCCCACCAGCTGCACCCAACGCGGTCCGGTGTAGGTCTCTTTCGTTTGCCAGTCGATCCACAGGCCTTCCGGCACCCAGACGTCCTGGGTTGCCAGGCCCGTCGCCCCGTCGGCGGGGTGGACGAGAGGCGCGGCGATCAGCTGATGCCCCAGGAAGTACTGGAAACGGGCGACGTAGGCGTCATCCGTCTCCGGGTAGGCGTAGTACATGGGTCGGCAGAGCGAGACGCCGGTATCGGTTGTGGCGCGCGCCATGGTGTAAAGATAGGGGATGAGCCGGTAGCGCAGGTGGAAGGCGTCCCGGGCGGCTTCGTAGGTCTTTTTGTCAAAAGCCCAGGGACGGCGCTCGCAGCGTGGATCCTTGGTCGCGTGCAAGCGCAGAATCGGACTCAGCGCGCCGAACTGCACCCAGCGCAGATACATCTCCGCCGTGATAGTGCCGCCCATGTGCCCGCCGATGTCGTGGCTCCACCAGCCGTAGAGCACGTTGGACGCCGTCGCGGTGAAGTGCGGCTGGAAGTCCAGCGCGTCCCAGGTCTCGTAGGTGTCGCCGGAGAAACCCACGTAGTAGCGGTGATTGCCCAGCCCGCCCCAGCGGCTGTAGAGCATGGGGCGCTCGCCCTTGCGCTTGATGTCGTTGAAGTGCAAGTGGTTGAGCCAGGGCAGCGGATCGAGGCCCTTCATCTCCGTCGTCTCGCCCTGCTGCCAATCCACCCACCAGAAATCGATGCCTTCCTCTTCTCTGGGATGGTGCAGCATCTCGAAATAACGGCGGACGAACTTCTTATCGGTGATGCGGAAGGGAACGGGCTCCTCGCTCTCCGGATCGACGCCCAGGGCCTCGGCGAAGTCGGGATAGATCTCCTCGAAGGCCTGCACGCCCTCGGCGGGGTGCAGGTTGAGCGTGGCCCGCAACCCCCGGTCGTGGACCCAATCCAGGAACGCGGGCGGATCGGGGAAGAGGTCGCGGTTCCAGGTATAACCGGTCCAGCTGTGGGGCGTATGCCAGTCCATGTCGATGACCAGCACGTCGAGCGGCAGATCGTGCGCCTCGAAGGCGCGCACCAGCTCTCTGAGATCGTCGGCGCTGTACGCCCAATAGCGAGACCACCACGCGCCGAGGACGTAGCGCGGGATCAGCGGCGTCTTCCCGCCAAAGCGCCGGTAGTCGCGCAGCGCGTCCTCGTAGGCGTGCCCGTAACCGAAAAAGTACCAGTCCTGCAGCGCGTGGTCGGGACGCGGCGCGACCCAGCCGTCGTCGCGGTTGAAGACGACGTTGTCGCTGTCGTCGAAGAGCGCCCAGCCGTCGCGAGAGAGCAACCCCGGCTCCAGTCCGGCGTCGCCCCGACAGTGGTCCAACGTGCGGCGCGTGCCCCGCAAGTTGCGGGGATTCTCCATGCCCGGACGCCAAACGACCTTCTCACGGTTCAGCGCAAACGCGATAGAGAGATTATCGGCACTGAAAGCGTCGCCGTCCGGCGTGTAGCGCACCGTCAAGGCGCCGGTGTCGATGACCAGCGTCTCGTCGTCCTGCCGCGTCTCGAACGTCGGCGGTGTCTCGACGGTGCGCGTGGGGAACGCGTAGGTGCCGCGATCCTCGAACGCGCCGGTCTCGGACCATTCCAGGCGCAGCAGGCGCGGCGTGAGAACGGTGAAGCGGGCCAGGCCCTGGGTGACGACACTTTTGGGATGGGCCTCCGGTCGGCCCCGGAAGCGAATACGATCAAAGAGGTCAGTGGTATTCATAGAGGTCTGTGGCTCCTTCAAGGTTTAATTTCCGTTAATCACGACATGTTATAGCACAGCCGCCCATATCGTCAATAGAAACAGGTAGTGCAGCCACACGCGAGGCACACAAGTGTCCACTCAGCAATTTCAAGTGCAAGTTTCAGCAGATTAAGCAAATTTGTCATATCGGTTGGGATGAAGTATCGTGGCTCTTCAGGATTTTGCCGGATGCAAAGGCAACGTTTGCCACACGTTGACTGTCACAACGCAGAAAAAATCTGGTGAGCCCCACTAGCGTGGCCTGCTGCATTAGTTTTAGGGCTGCGCACACCACTACCCGGCAAAGTCCCAGAGACCCAGTATCGTTTAGCATGCGGTCAAGATAACGATACCGACCGTATTTCATCTCTCAAGCAACTGATGTATACCTTGAGTAGACAGTTCTCCTCAATAGAAAACGAGATAAAACTATGAGGGAAAAGCGAAATGAGATTGAACGCTTTCTGAAAACCTTGAAGCAGCATCTGCCGGTCCTCAAGAAACGGTATCATGTCCGCTCGCTGGAGTTCTTCGGGTCGTATGTGCGGCAAGAGCAAAATGTGGATAGCGATTTAGACATCCTCGTCACGTTTTCAGAACCGCCCAGTCTGCTCACATTTGTGACTCTTGAAAACCACCTCTCCGATCTACTCAACGTGAAGGTCGACCTAGTTATGCAAAGCGCCCTCAAGCCATACATTGGTCAGCGTATCTTGGGGAAGGTTCGGAAATAGGTTGACACTTTTGAATAGCAACGTACCGGTCTAT
>CAZCPK010000355.1:0-4627 GCA_964500755.1 uncultured Anaerolineales bacterium | reverse complement strand
CGAGTGGCAGGAGACGCTGGATCAAGATGCTTTCTTCGACCAGGTTTTTGAATAGAATCTTCTCTGAAGATTATCGCTACAGCGAGTCCCCTGGCTAGCTGCAGCTGCTGGAGCCTGTGTTGCTTTTCTGCGATAACCTTATCCCCTCTATCCTCATGGTACCATCGGCTTTGGCGTTCTATGTGATCTCCCGCCGCGCCGCGACCGCCTGCCAGGCATCCCGCTCCACCCGGTAGCGGTCACCCGGATATTTTTCGCTGGCTCCAGTTTTGCCGCCGGGCTCAATAGACTTACCTTCCTTTCCGTAATCGGATTCTGTGAGTAACTTCTTGCAGCGCTTGGCATCTACGGGTTGCGCAGGACGAGAGGGAGATAGATGTGCAGCCATTTTACGTTGATTTCGGTGATGGCCCCGGCGTAGCCCATCTTCTCGGTCGTCAGCGTGTACGGGCGTGCATCGGGTGGGAAAGTCTGCAGGCGCACACGGCCAGCTTCATCTGTCTCGCCGCGCAGGAGCTCTTCTGTGCCCGAAAGGACGACGGTCGCGCCTGGAATCGGGACCCCAGCCTCACTTTGAACGGTGATGGTGACCGGTCGAATCTCTCCTGCTTGCGGTTGGCCTTCGACTGTGGGCAGCAACAGCGTCGGCGTCTCGGCTACCAGGAAGGTGCGATCGCCGACGGTGTGATAGCCTGACCGCGCAACGGCCAGTTCGAGTGAGTAGGACCCGGAGATGGGCGGGGTGTAATCGGCGCGATAGATGCCGTTGCCCACTTGGCTCATGGCCAAGGTGGTGCTTGTTCCAGCCGGGGATTGGACGGTGACGGTGATCGTCGCCTCGGTCGGCGTGTCGTCTGCGCTGCGCACTGTGGCCGTCATCGGCACACTATGCCCGACGGCCGGATATAGATCTTCTACCGTCAGTAGGCCGAAGAGGGTATCCGCAGCGGATACGGCAAAGTTGCGGGTATCATACGCTGTCCCGTTCACCGCCAGCCAGGCTGAGTATAGACCGGGCTGAGCGTTGGGCAACGCGACCGCCTCAGCGAAGGCCGTACCGTTGGCCGGCACCGTGGCCGTCACCGTGGAACTGAAGACGACGATACCCGGCTGCAAACGGTCAACTGCCTGCACCGCGACGGTGACCGTATCGGTTGCATCCCCGACGTTGGTCAACGTGAGCGGTAAAGTTACCGTCAGCCCGGGCGGGTAGACATCCGAGACGGTAGTATTGAGGGCAACGGCCGGCCCGGCCCCCACGACGTAGGCGACGTCCTCCTGCGTCAGTGCGTTAACCCCAATGCCCAGCCAAGCCCGCAGGATGTAGGAGCCGGTTGTCGTCGGGGTGAAGGTGTAGACAATCTGTTGGGTCTCACCCGCCGTCAGGGAGACCGGCCAGGCGTCGAAATGTTCTCCATCTGTGGATTGGACGATGAGGGTCAGATCGTTGACTTCGCTGATGGCGTTGGTATTGGTCAGGGTTACCCTGGCTGCCACCGGGTCGCCCAAGCTGAGGCGGGGCTGGGACACCTGCAGATCCAGTTCCACCTCTGGCTCAGGCACGTCAAAGGTAACCATCTCCGCGGCCGCTACCCCCTCTTCTGCATACAGAGTCGTCACGGCGCGGTAAGTGCCCGGACGCAGAGGTATCTCTTTGCTCAACATGGCGCGTTGCCCGGCTTGAACCTCAACAGATGACCAGACAAGATCGAGGATGCGCCCGTCCACGCTGTATAAAGCGGTCTCCACTAATACCCGAGACTGATCTGCCGCCAGCCCCTCCACCTGAGCGGTCAACCTCACCTGATTTGGTTGCGCTAGTACATCGAACGAGCGCAGGGAGGCGAAGCCTTCGATATCAATGAGGGTCTCGGCTGCACCAAGTGTTTCATCCTGATATTGGGCCACGTGAGGCGCAATGGCAGGGACGGTATATAACATTGAGACAGCAACGAACGCTGTCGCGAGTGGGACCATCTTACTGACAGAGTACAGGATCTTAACTATTTTCCAAATAACAGGGGCGACGGCGGCGGCTAGCGGCCCCGTGGCGCTAATGACCCCGATCATTAATAGCACGATGATGACCACCCCGACAATGATGAGGACGGTCAGCGCAATTTTCAGTATATCTCCAAATTTATGGATACCCAATCGCAGGTTTTCTTGTTCTTGCATGGTGAGATCGTATTGATAGGTCTCCCCTGCTACGTCATAAGGCCCCAATGTAGCAATGGGATCGCTCTCGACCACATTACGAACACGTTCCTGCCCGTGCTGCATCTGTCCGGCCAACCCAGACGGCACCTCCGTGAGGGGATGTGCCAGGAGGAACTGATCGAAAGTTTCGCGACGCGCGTTGACCTCGTTCCGTGGTCCATTCACCCAGAGGGGGCTGATGAGATTGTCATCAAAATGGTGCGCCAGGAACTCGGTTAACCAGTCCTCGACGGGTTCCCGATAGCCAGAGGGTACGCCTAGCATATCAGGATTGAGAGGGTCGAATCCGTCAGGTAGCGTCACGCCATGAACATCTCGAACATAAAGGCGTACGGCGGCGGCCAAATTGCGCCGGTACTGTCGCGCGCGGCTGAAGTCGTTCTTAATTTGACCGATTGCGTTCTCACTGGTGGTCAAGGGGATGTCCCCGGCTTCCTGGAGTGGAGCAGCGAAATCCGCAAACCTGCCTACAACTTCATCCTCGATCTTATCCAGACCAAAGGAGATGACCTCTTCAGAAAGCGCACGAGCGGGCATGTAGGCGGTGTCGTCCAACTCAGCATGGGCAGCAGACTGGAGGTCGCTGGCGTAATCCTGAATAATGCGAGCTACATGGGGATCTGCAACGATAACATCGCGGCTTTGGGTAGCTAACACCTCTTCATTGCTGGAAAGCGTCGCTTCAACGCGATAGCGTCCGATAGAGCGTAGGCCGAAGTCGACGGATGGAGCACTGCGGGCGCCGGCGTCGAGGGAAAGGGGAAAGGTTTGGACGTCTAGCTCGTTTTCACCTTGCCACAAACGCAGGATGAGGGCGAATTCCTGAGGATTTAAACTGGTACTTTGCACAAGAGCGGTCGCTTCGAGCGAGCCAAAGGGGGAAAGGACAGGCGCCGTCAGCAACGTCAGTGAACCAGAGGACACAGCCGCTGCCTCACCCACCACCGCCAACTTCACCACGAAGGCGTCGTAGCCGCCGCCGTTGAAGGTGGTGTCGAAGGCCCCCGGCGTGGTGGGGAAGTCGGTAGACTCGGTATAGCCCGTGACGTAGGCCGCCCCGTCGGCGTCCACGGCGATGCCATAGCCCCGGTCTTCCTCACCCCCGCCCAGGAAGGTAGCGTAGGTCAGCGCCGAGCCGGCCGGGTTCAGTTTGACCACGAAGACGTCGTCACCGCCGTTGTGGGTGGGGTCGAGGGCCCCCGGCGTAGTGGGGAAGTCGGAAGAACAGGTCCCGCCCGTAACGTAGGCCGCCCCGCTGGCGTCCACGGCGATTGCCCGGCCCCCGTCATCATCATCCCCGCCCAGGAAGGTGGCGTAGGCCAGCGCCGAGCCCGCCGGGTTCAGTTTGACCACGAAGGCGTCGTAGCCGTATTCGCCACCGCCGTTGTAGATTGTGTCGAAGGCCCCCGGCGTGGTAGGGAAGTCAGAAGACTCGGTCGAGCCTATGACGTAGGCCGCCCCGCTCCCGTCCACGGCGATGCCAAAGCCCCCGTCATCATCATCCCCGCCCAGGAAAGTGGCGTAGGCCAACGCCGAGCCGGAAGGGTTCAGTTTGACCACGAAGGCGTCGTCGTCGCCACCGTTGAAGGTAGTGTCGAAGGCCCCCGGCGTGGTGGGAAAGTCGGAAGACCAGGTCACGCCCGTGACGTAGGCCGCCCCGCTCCCGTCCACGGCGATTGCCAGGCCCCAATCTTCGTAATCCCCGCCCAGGAAGGTGGCGTAGGCCAGCGCCGAGCCGGAAGGGTTCAGTTTGATCACGAAGGCGTCGCTGTAACCGTTGTGGGTAAGGTCGAAGGCCCCCGGCGTGGTGGGGAAGTCAGAAGACCAGGTCACGACCGTGACGTAGGCCGCCCCGCTCCCGTCCACGGCGATGCCATAGCCCCCGTCCCAGTCACCCCCGCCCAGGAAGGTGGCGTAGGCAAGAGCGCTCCCGGCCGGGTTCAGTTTGACCACGAAGGCGTCCCGGTCGCCGCCGTTGTAGGTGGAGTCGAAAGCCCCCGGCGTGGTGGGGAAGTCAGAAGACCAGGTCGCGCCCGTGACGTAGGCCGCCCCGCTCCCGTCCACGGCGATGCCATAGCCCCAATCATCGTCAGCCCCGCCCAGGAAGGTGGCGTACGAAAGCCCACTCCCGGCCGGGTTCAGTTTGACCACGAAGGCGTCCTTGTAGCCGCCGTTGTAGGTAGAGTCGAAGGCCCCCGGCGTGGTGGGGAAGTCGGAAGACGGGGTCTGCCCCGTGACGTAGGCCGCCCCGCTCCCGTCCACGGCGATTGCCTCGCCATAGTCCCGGTCACCCCCTCCCAGGAAGGTGGCGTAGAGGAGGTCAGAGGGGTTATCTTGAGGAGAGACAGCGACGCGGAGAGAGGGAGACAGGGAGAAGGGAGCGGTCACTTCAAAGGTGTCGGATTCG
>CAZCPK010000354.1:0-4630 GCA_964500755.1 uncultured Anaerolineales bacterium | reverse complement strand
CTGTGCAATCTGTGTCGATCAGTGTCCCATAGTTCAATCACCTGAACGTTTACAACTTAACCAACCGGGAAAATGAACCCTCTCTTTTTCTTAATGCCTTTTTAATATTTACCTCAATGTTCTCTGTGTCTCAGTGGCTTAGCCCCAATTTTCAGTAGAGTCAATAACTGAAAGACGAGGGAAGTTTCTGTGGATCGTACTAGTGCGGGGGGGCTACATCAGACCGCCGTCTAGACAACGTGCGATCTAGACGGCGACCCGTTGAGAAACTACAGCGTTGCTTTTATTTCTCTAGAGACAGGGTTGCGGGGAGAGGGTATGCGTAGTTCAAGATACAATCGACTATTCCCTTTTGAAGAGCGCTTCTGTGTCCAGGCGAGAAACCCAGATTTGCGTCACTTCCTCGATAGAGCCGGAAGTGCCCACGTCAATCCAATCATCAACATATCCCAGATAGCACCAGCGCTGCACACGAAAGGCGCGTTCTCTTTCATCTGTCAGAATAAACCGCAACAATGGCGCGTGACGTGGGTAACGTCGCTGCTCCCCTGGTTTCATGGCGATTTCTTCTGGAGGTACGCGTTCGTAGATGTCGATGTGGTTTGATCGAATGTCCAGACGATACCGAGAGATTTCCGCGTAGCGGTAGATCGCTTCACGGACTACGGCGATCTCCCGGTTGGTGATATCTTCAGGTTGATGGCGAGCCAATGAGACGATACCTTCGACGCTTTCACGTATCTCCCAGCCCTCAGGGAGCTCCTCCACCATTTGGCGTCCTTTCGGGTTGCGCGCGAAGAAGTAGCGAGGCTTGCCCGTCTTGGTCGTGATTTTGCAGAGTGTGTACGTTTTGCCTTTGCGACTCGTGTACGTTACCGACATCTTTCTCCTAATAAGGACTGTGTTGCCTTAGGGTTCGTTAACCAATTACTTCCCGACTGTGTGAGCTGATTAAATACGTGCAACCCGGGAAAGCGTTTCAGGCTCGCCTATTTCAATCGCAAAACGACTTTGTCCCATATCGTCCTGTAATCGCGCGGGAAGTTATATTTTTACGAGCCCTTAGTAATCATCCTCCTGGCGAGGAGGCACGGCTGGTTTGCTAGACAGATCTGGGCTCCGAGGATCAAGATGAACCCGCCAGTTTGAGGTGGTACCTTTTCGCTCTCTGGATAACTACACCACTTTCTGGTAGCATCCTGGTCACCCGCAGTGCGATGTATATAACCGAACAGCAAGAATATTATACCTTATCTTTGGGTTTTTGCTATAGCGTGTTACGCTCACACCTTTGCAGTCACCTCATTGTGGGTTGATCTTTTTCCCGGGCGTTCCCGGTGAGAGCGAGTTGAGTAGCGGATGTGGGATGATTTCAAAATACGTAAGAGAAGGTACAATAGTGCGGGTATCCATCAATGAAGTGGAGTGTGATAGTGTGAACTTTTCTGATTACCTGTTGTTTGATCTGGACGATACGCTTTATACTGGACAATCCGCGCTCTTTCACAACGTGGGAGAGCGGATCGAAGCCTGGGTCGCCGAGGCGCTGGACCTTTCACCGGAGGAGACCCACGCCTTGCGCACCTCGTACCTGGAAAAATACGGCACCACCATGATGGGACTGTTGGCGCATCATCCCGAGCTTGACATTGACGACTACCTGAATCACGTGCACGCTATCGACGTGTCGAAGCACCTGGCGCCCGATCCGACCCTGCGGGCCAGGTTGTTCAATTTGCCGGCGCACCGGGTCGTCTTCACCAACGCCATCGCCGATTGGGCGGAGCGCGTCTTGAAGCAATTGGACATCCGCGAGTGTTTCGAGGAGATTATCGACGTACGGGCTACAGGATACAAAGGAAAACCCCATCCGCTCGCATACGAGCGGGCGTTGCAGATCCTCGGCACGACCGGTGAGCGGTGCGTGCTGGTCGACGACCGCCCGGACAACCTGGAGGGCGCGGCCCGTTTTGGTATGGGAATCATCCTGGTGCGCCCGGAGGTCGCCGCAAGCGACGGCATCGATCACGTCGTGGCGAACGTCCACGAGGCGCTCCCGTTACTGCAGGCGTGGTTGCAGCGATAGACGAAGTGTGGCGCAAGAAAAAAACGAGGACGATCTTGAGATCGCCCTCGTTTGCGTTATAATGCCGGAGGTGGGAGTCGAACCCACATGGGGGTTGCCCGAGCGAGTTTGAGTCGCTTGCGTCTGCCAATTCCGCCACTCCGGCACACGTCCGTAGTATAGTCGGATTCCGGGAGACGTCAAGCTGAATCACACTGGTGAGTACTCATAAGGTCACTGTCGTTCACGGCGTCCAGTGTCTTTTCCCCACAGAGAGCGCTGAGCATGCAGGGAAAGATCCCGTTTTTTCTCCCTGTGGGCTCTGCGGTGGACTGTGGGGAATCACCAAGAATCACACCCCCTGATTATTCTGAACTTGAGGAAGAGGAGCACTATGACGGCGTCATCTACGACGTCTTTTGACGAAGAAAAACTGGTCACCGCCGCCAAGCGCGGCAATCTGGATGCGTTCAATGAACTCATCCTCTACTATCAACATCAGGTCTATAATCTAGCCTATCACCTGATGAAGGATCCGGCGGCTGCCGATGACGCCACGCAAGAGGCGTTTATCTCGGCCTACCGTCACCTTGATCAATTTCGAGGCGGCTCCTTCCGCGCGTGGATCCTGCGTATCGTGACCAACGCCTGTTACGATGAGATGCGGCGCTACAAACGCCGGCCCGCGATCTCCTTTGACGATTTTGGGGGCATGGACGAGGAGGCCAACCCCCACCTGCGGGATAAGGCCGAACTTCCCGAGGAGACCCTGGTGCGATCGGAGTTGCGGGAGGTCCTGGAGACGACGCTGGAGCGCCTGCCGGAGGAGCAGCGCATGACGCTCTTTCTGGTGGACCGGCTGGGCCTCTCCTATGAGGAGACCGCCGACACCATGGAGACGGAGCTGGGGACTGTGAAATCCCGTCTCTACCGGGCTCGCGCCAAGATGCGGGACTATCTCCAGGAGAATGCGGAACTTTTACCGCCGCGTTATCGTCTACAGGGTGAAGATTAGAGGAGGAAGTCGTATGACAAATACAGTTTGGACCGAGAAAGATCTCTACGCCTACCTGGACGGAGAGTTGGCTCTACAGGAGCGTCGGGCGTTAGAAGAGGATCTGGCGGATAACGTTGAATTACGGCGCGAGTTGAAAGACCTGCGCTGCACCCTGGCTTTATTCCGGGACGTCCCCTTGCGGGAAGCGCCCCGCAACTATCTGTTGACGTCGAGTATGGTCGAGGATAAGGAGAGGACGGCGGAGCAACGTCCTCACCGACGCTGGCTCTTTGCCACGCGTCTGGCGGCGACGCTCAGCGCGCTGGTCTTCGTCATCGCGATGGGTATGCAGCTCAACCTGACCGAACTGCCTGTTGCAGCGCCGGCGCCCGAGGCCATGACGACGATGGCGGTGGAGGAACAACGCTCTGTAGAACGAGCAGAGATCCCGGAGATGGACGCCGCGCAGGCCGCGACCCCCGAGGAGACGGACGAAACAGTGGCTGTCTTGGCGGCGACACCGACCTCGGCGGCGCTCGAGGAATCTCGCGAGATGCCGCAGGGCGAAGCGCCTTCTTGGGGCGACGAAGGTCCGCCGGGGATGGGGGGGGGATTGGGCGGTGGTGAGACGTTTGAAGCGGAGGAAGCCGAGAAGACCGCCGAGGAAGAATCTGTCGGTATCTGTGTGCCAGATGCGGAGGAGCCCTGTGACGCCGCCGACCCGACGCAAGCGGCTACGACGACCACCGCAGCGCCGGAGATGCCACTGCCTGCGGACGAAACAATGACGCAGGAAGGGACACCGGAAAACGAGGTACAAGATGAGGCGCCGCCTCCGCCTGCGGATCCTACCTCGGCGACGCGCCAGAGATCCATCCTGGGCAGAGATCCCTGGTTGATACTCGCCATCGTATCCGGGTTAGGTGCCGCCGGATTTGCCCTTACGGCTTGGTGGCTGGCGAAGAAGCGCTAGCCGCGCGATTGTGCGACATAAGCCACACAGCGGGACGGACGGAGACGTTCGTCCCGCTTAACGTTTGACTAATTCCAGTATGGCGGTGAGGAGAGGGCGAGACGTTTGGCTGATCATCCGTTTCGTCCGTTCAATCCGTTGATTATATTTGACGCAGTGCCTGAATCCGATAGAATAATGAGTGTCTTGGCCTCCTAGTGCGGAGAAGCCAAAGCCATAGGTACCTTAAGTGTCGCGTAGCAACGCGAATTCAATAACTTGAGCAAAAAAAAAGAATGTGCTTTAAAAAGATACCTACAACGCTTAGGTTATTTCACTTTCAGTCTTTAACGATTTATTCTGGAATATCGCAGGGAACGTGACTTTACCGACCGTTGGGGAGGGATGCAGTTGTGCAGTTGATACGTAAACGTGGCTTATCCTTGTTCTTGCTTTTCTTGACCGCTTGCACCGGGGTGAATGCTGCCCTGGTGATGCCCTCCGGTCCCACGGTGACCCCCTCACCGACGAGGACGCTGCCGCCGACCTGGACGCCGTCACCGACCGCGACGCCCACCCTGACGCCCACCCCAGCACCAACCGATACTCCCTCCCG
>CAZCPK010000353.1:0-4652 GCA_964500755.1 uncultured Anaerolineales bacterium | reverse complement strand
GCGCCGACTACTGGAACGAGGACTCCGTGGAGTTCTACGTCAACGCGACGGGTGATCTTAGTCTCACCGCCTATCAGGACGGCGTGGTGCAGATCACGGTCCCGGCCCTCAACGTCGACCGCACTGTCGAGGACGCCGTCACCGGCGGCATGTGGGCCGATACGGTGGACGCCCAGGTCGCCGCGACCCGGACGGACGCGGGCTACGCCGTGGAGGTCGCCGTCCCCCTGGAGAGCGACGTCTGGGAGATCCAGCCGGAGCATGGTAACGT
Organism: uncultured Anaerolineales bacterium; assembly: GCA_964500755.1. Taxonomy (GTDB): domain Bacteria; phylum Chloroflexota; class Anaerolineae; order B4-G1; family SLSP01; genus G713. Next base: position 4,381 of record CAZCPK010000353.1, on the reverse strand, counting down.
TGTCGGTTTCCAGGTGCATCTGAACGGCGCGTCGACGAGCGACCGTGATCTCAAGCTGATCTGGTCGGCGGCGGATGTGGGGGATCAATCGTATCAGGATCCCAGCGTCTTTGGGAAGCTGGTCTTCTTCGAGATCGGGCGGACGGACGTCGCGCTGGTGGAATCCACGCCCACGCCGACCGTCGAGCCCGTCGACGAGGACGCGGCGTATCGCCAACCGGACCTCTCCATCGAAGAGCGGGTAGAGGATCTGTTGGCACGTATGTCGCTGGCGGAGAAGATCGGACAGATGACCCAGGTGGAGAATAACAGCATCGCTCCCCCGGAGATCACCCGCTACGCCATCGGCAGTGTGTTGAGCGGCGGGGGCGGCTATCCGGACGAGAACACGCCCGCGGCCTGGGCCGAGATGGTCACTGGGTACAAGGAAGCCGCGCTGCAGACGCGGTTGGGCGTCCCCTTGATCTACGGCGTGGACGCCGTGCACGGTCACAACAACGTCGAGGGCGCCGTTATCTTCCCGCACAACGTCGGTCTGGGCGCCGCCAACGATCCCGACCTGCTGCGGCGCATCGGCGAGGTCACGGCCCTGGAGGTCGCTGCCACCAGCATCGACTGGAACTTCGGGCCGACGGTCGCCGTGGCGCGTGACATCCGTTGGGGCCGCGCCTATGAATCCTACAGCGAGCGGACGACGCGGGTCACCGCGTTGGGGTTGGCCTACCTCCAGGGCCTCCAGGGTGAGAGCCTGGCAGACCCACTGACGATCCTGAGCACGCCCAAACACTACGTTGGGGACGGCGGCACGGCTTGGGGTACGTCCACGACCGACAACTACATGCTAGATCAGGGCGTGACCGAGGTGGACGAGGCCACGCTCCGCGCCGTGCACCTACCTCCCTACGAGGACGCCATCGAGGCCGGGGCCCAGAGCATCATGATCTCCTATTCCAGCTGGGACGGCATGAAGATGCACGCGCAGCACTACCTGATCAGCGACGTGCTTAAGGGTGAGCTGGGCTTTGACGGTTTCGTCGTCTCGGACTGGGCCGGGATTGACCAGATCTCCGACGATTACTACGAGGCCGTGGTGACCGCCATCAACGCCGGCGTCGACATGAACATGGTGCCCTATAACTACAACCGCTTCATCAATACGCTGACTCAGGCCGTGGAGGAGGGCGACGTCTCGATGGAACGCATCGACGAGGCGGTGGGCCGTATCCTCAAGGTGAAATTCGCGCTGGGGCTCTTCGAGCGGCCCACGAGCGACCCCGCGATGCTCGACGTCGTGGGGGCCGACGAGCATCGCGCGCTGGCCCGCGAGGCCGTGGCCGAGTCGCTGGTGCTGCTCAAGAACGACGGCGGGGTCCTGCCGCTGTCGAAGGAGATCCCGCGGATTCACGTGGCGGGTGTGGGCGCCGACGACGTCGGCATGCAGTCCGGCGGCTGGACCATCGAGTGGCAGGGTAAGATGGGCGACATCACGCCCGGCACCACTCTCCTGGAGGCGATCCAGGCGACGGTTTCAGAGGACGCCGTGGTGGCCTACGACCGTTATGGGCGCTTCGAGGAGACCGCCGATGTCTGCGTCGCCGTCGTCGGCGAGGAACCGTACGCCGAGGGCCGGGGCGACCGCGCCGCTCTCTCGCTGCCGGTGAGCGACAAGCGGATGCTGGGACGGCTGCCTGAGCAGTGCAACGCGCTGGTCATCGTCCTTATCTCCGGTCGCCCCCTGGTGGTCACCGACGCGCTGGCCGAGAGCGACGCCTTTGTCGCGGCGTGGCTGCCGGGGACCGAGGGGCAGGGCGTGGCGGACGTGCTCTTCGGGGACGTCCCGTTCATGGGGAAATTACCGTTCACCTGGCCCCGCACCAACGACCAGCTGCCCTTCGACTTCGAGAATCTGCCGACCGAGGGCTGCGAGGCGCCCCTCTTCCCCTTCGGCTACGGCCTGACGGTCGAGGATACCGCTCCGCTGGCGCTGCCAGAGTGCCCGTGACGTGGCGGAAGCGCCTTCCTTCACCCACGGTCGGGTCCGGTTTACAGGTCAGTATGCTAAATTCGCCCATCAAAATCCGGCAGAGTTTCCATCATACTGTGCGAGCGGCGCTCCATGAGCGCCGCTCGCATGGTCCGTATGTTACTATTGCTTGAGCACGATCGGGATGTACACGGTGTGCCCCGTCTTTACCTCGCCTAACGGGTCACTGTAGAGCCACGGCCCCGCGCTGACGTTGTAGACGCCGGTCGTCGCCTCCTCGTCCCAATGCCACACTTCGACGTAGAAGGTCGTGCCGGGCTCCACATCAAGCGGCACGAAGAGGAAGTCGTCACTGGTGGGTACGAACTCCAGGTAGCGCTCGAAGGCCCAGGAGCCGTCGTCCGCGTAGAGGTAGAGATAGGGATCCATCTCCAGCCCCAGGTTGTCCACCCGCAGCCCGAGGGTCTCGGTATAGTCCTCCGGCACCGTGATCTCGAAGACGTCCGCGTCGTCGGCGAAGTCGATCTTGCCCGCGACGGCGGTGTTGTCGGGCGTAAGGAGTGTAGCAGGCCACTCGGGGTCATCGGGCCAGTCGGGATGATCGTCCTCCTGCCAGCCCGTCACCGTGACCCGCGTCTCGGCGACACGCTCGAAGCGCTCGCCAACCGGCGTCAGGTCCGGGATCGGATGGTCGGGATCGTAGCCATGGCCCCACGTCAGACCTTTCCCCGTGAATTGCGCTGCACCCGCGCTGTTATCGAAGTGCACGGTGATCAGATACTCGCCGTTTTGCCAGTAATCAAGCATGCCGGAGTAGACGCCGTCGCCGGCGACGTCGTCGGGCGCTTCCCCGTCGTCGTAGAGGGGGAAGACGTCGTAGGTGCCGTCCGGGGCCTCGATGGTCGCCGTGACCACGATGTCCGTGATGGGGAGCTCCTTGCCGACCGCCGCGCCGATGACGACGGGTTCGGGGTAGACGATCGCGTCGTCGCCCATTAACTGCACCTGGGCGTCGTAGGTTTCGGTGTCCCCTTGCGCCTCGCCGGTGACCCAGTAGAGGAAATCCACGGCGGTCTCGGCAGCGATCTTCAGGTCCCATGTGCCGGTGACCGGCTCGTCGACGGCGAAGGTGCAGACCGTCTGGGCCTCTCGCCCCTCGCCCCAGACCTCGCAGTCGTTACCGGGATCGACGTCGTAATAGTCGCCCGTAGTAGGTTCGTACAAGGTAAGCGTAGTGGGGGCAGGCTCGGCGAAGGTGACGGTCTCGAAGTACAGGGCGCCGAGGGTCGAATCCACCTCGATGGGAATAAGCGCCGAGGATCCGGCGGAGGCGGCGCCCCAGCCCGTCTTGACGTCGGTCTCGACGGTGAAAGAGTCGTCTGCTCCGCGTCTGCCAGCGCGTTCAGCAGGTCGGTGCGGTCGCTCACGGCGTAGTAGGCTCCGTCCGTCGCCTCGGCGAGCTCCTGCAGCGCCGCAGCGTCGCCCGGTTCCACGTCGTAGCCGAAGACGTAGACGGGCACGTAGGCCGCCTGGCACTCCGAGATGACTTCCAGGGGGTGGAGGCCGGTGGTGCTCTGGCCTGCGGTCACCAGGTAGACGGCTCGATCGGCCTCTTGAGGCACGTCCGCCGCCGTGAAGCCGTCCAGGGCCGCCTGTACGGCGTCCCCGATGGCGGCGTCGGCGTCGCCTGCTGCGAGGGACTCTACCGCCGCGCGCAGAGTGTCGCGGTTGGCCTCCGTCACGTCGGTGAGCGCTTGGGTGGTCGTGACGGTCCCGGCGAAGTGCAGGACGCCGACGGTGTCGCCGACCTCGGCCCGGCCCAGTAGCGTCGAGACGGCGGCCTGGGTGTTCGCCAGTTTTCCGGTCGCCGACATACCCTGCGAGCTGTCGAGCACGATCTGCCGGGCGATGCCATTGGAAAGCTGTACGTTTGCCGTGCTCGCGGCCAGCAAGCCGCTCTGGTTGCCGGTCCAGACGACGTTGAGTGCGCTGCGCGCCGCCGTCTGTCCCTCGGTCTGATCGACTTCCAGCGAGGGCCACTGGTTGGAGCCCGGCGCAGCGTCGGTCAGTTCGGCGTGGTAGGTGCGCGGCGCCATATATCGCAGGCTGCCCGGACGCGGATCTTGCGAGGGCGAGCGCACCAACGTTTCCCAGGCACTCGCGCCGAAGGCCCGGTACTGGGCGTTGGTGGCGCTGTCGTTGTTGAGGGCGGTCGAGAAGTTGAGCCAGTTCAGGTCGCCGTTGGAGCCGGCGGCGTAGCCCTGGTAGTGCATCACCGATTTATCCACGCCCACGTCGCTATCGCAGGGGGACGTGGGGCTGTTCGGGTCGCAGGCCCGTCCGTCCTCCCGGTACTCGTCGTAGAGGCCGTAGAAGTAGTGGCCCCACTCGTGACCT
>CAZCPK010000352.1:0-4655 GCA_964500755.1 uncultured Anaerolineales bacterium | reverse complement strand
CGTCGCCCGCGAGCGGCTCACGTGGGATCGACGCGCGGTCGCCGCCGAGCGAGCGTACCAGTACGCGAGGAGCCACGCCTGATTGGCTCAGACGCTGCGCATTCCGAAAGCCGACATAACCTCGGAGGTCTATCTACCCAATGATCTAGAGATAGCGCTCCCCGTGAGCTGCATTCTTACTCTCGTCCGTCATGGACAAGACCTCCGAGATTTTCACTTGCCCGCCAGGCCCAGCTCGTCGGAGATCTCCTGCATTGCCTCCAGCACGACGCCGATGTGCTCGTCCAACGGCACACCCAGCATCTCGGCGCCTTCCTCGACGTCCTCGCGCTTGACGCCGGCGGCGAAGGAACTGCTGCCCCACTTCTTCGCAACAGAACTGACCTCGACGTCGTGAATCGACTTGCTAGGCCGCACCAACGCCACGGCGACGATCAGGCCGGTCAGCTCGTCCACGGCGTAGATGGCCTGCTCCATCTTGTTCTGAGGCGTGACGCCCGTCAACTCCGGCGCGTGCGCCTGCACGCCGCGGATCAGTTCCTCCGGCATCTCCAGATCACGCAGAATCTCGGTCCCCTTGGCGGGATGCTCGTCAGGATATTTCTCGTACTCGAAATCGTGGATCAGCCCCACGACGCCCCACTTTTCCTCGTCCTCGCCGAAACGGCGCGCGTAGGCCCGCATCCCCGCCTCGACGGCCAACGCGTGCTTGATCAGGTTCTTGTTCTTCGTGTAGGTCTTGAGTAACTCCAGTGCTTCTTCTCGTGTGGGCCACGTGGTCATACATACCTCCATTGTCTGTTAAGCAGGGTTTTCGTCTGTATTGATCAGCTCTAGCACTTGGGGCAGTAATTGCTGCGTCGTCGCCATGGCCTCCTCGGCGTAGATGGTCTCGTTGCCCGACCAATCCCCAAAGTAGCCACCCGCCTCCCGGAAGATGGGCGGAAACGGGCCGCAGTCCCAGACACTCATAATGGGATCCAGCATCAACTCGGTGCGTCCCGTGGCGACGAGCAGATAGCCGTAGGCGTCGCTCCAGCCGGCGCGATAGTAGGTCGCCGCCTGGATGCGCTCCCAGGCCGCGCCGCGCCCCTGACGCTCGAAGCCCGCGACGTCCGTAAAATTGACGACCGCCTGATCCAGCGACGGCACGTTGGAGACGCGCGCCCGCCGACCGTTCCACCAGCAGCCCTCGCCGGTCGCCGCCGCCAGCATCTCGTCCAGGGCGGGGAAGTAGGCCACGCCCACTTCGACCGCCCCCTCGATCTCCAGGCCGATGAGCACGGCGTAGAGCGGCACGCCGCGCACGAACGACTTGGTCCCGTCAATGGGATCGATGATCCAACGGTGACGCGCGCCGGCGGGCACCTTGCTGCCGTGTTCCTCCCCCAGGATGGCGTGATCGGGATAGCATTGCTCGATGCGTCGCCGGATCAACGTCTCCGCCTGCCGGTCCGCCGCCGTGACGGGCGTGTCGTCGGCCTTCACGTCCGGGCGAATGCCGGTCTGAAAGTACCCCAGGGTCAGACGTCCGGCAAGATAGGCCGTCTCCGTCGCAAAATCGAGATAAGAACGTAAGGATTCAGGCATGCTTCTCCTTCCTATACTCTGCGATTCTCCTAACTTTTCAAGACAGCAGATTTTCCTAAAAATCCGCCGTCTGAGAGCTATTCAGCGGTATAAATGGGCAACGGTTCCCCCAGGACCGGCTCTGGGTGGGCGACGTGCAGGTCCCACCAGGAGAGCCAAAGTGCCGGGACCTCCCGCAACCAGTACCACCCGATCTTGACGTAGGGCTGCCGATCGGCGACGTAGCCCACGCCTTCCAGTCCCAGCGTACGACAGGTCAGCAACGCGCGGGGCAGGTGATAGCGGTTAGTCACCAGGACGACCTCGTCCACGCGGAAGATGTCACGGGCACGATAGCAGGTATCGTAAGTGCGCCGTCCGGCGTAGTCCAACACGATGTCCTCCCGGGGCACGCCCTGCAGCAGCGCATATTCCATCATCTTCGCCGGTTCGTTGTACTCCTCGACACGGTTGTCACCGCTGAAGAGCAATGTGTGCACACGCCCCGCTTCGTAGAGCTCGATCGCCGCGTCGAGCCGGTCCTGCAGCACGTCGCTCAGCCGTCCGCTGGGCCAGTAGCCCGCGCCGAAGACGACGGCGACGGGACGCTCGGGTACCGCGCCGGCGTCCCGATAAATCCCGGCACGAAAACGAAACAGCAGCGTCCAGGTAGTCCAGAGCAAAATCACCAGCGCCAGTGCCGCTACCCCCCCTATTCCGTACAACATCCGCCGCCGCATCCGCTCACTCCCGCCGTCGGAGAGCCGGTCCCAGCTCATCGCTGACCAGGGTCACGGCGTCAACATCGTCGCCCCAGACCAGCCAGACCCGGTCGAGATAGCGGTAAAGAAAAGCTGCGCCCCAGCGACTCTCCCACCAGGTACCGCCGGGCAAGCCCTCAGGCAAGGAACGCGGCGCACTCAGACCGCGGACACGTTCCGGTAACGTCGACTCGATCCGTTCAACGAAGGCGATCGCTGCATCTCGAGAAGCCCAGGCGGTGTGCCAGAGCACAACCTCGGCGCCCTCACCTCCCTGCCAGACCTGAAGCAGGTCCCCGTCCCAACCGGCAACGGTGGAGGTGATCGCGTCGTCCGCCCAGGTCCGAACCGTGAAATCCGTCAACGCTGCGCCCACAGTCTCAGTGTGCGTCAGCGTCCAGGTCTCGTCCAGTGCAACGTCCAGCGGATCAAGGACCGTGAATGTAGGAGCGTTCTCGTACGTCTCTGGGAAGAGCAGCTGATCGGTGGTGCGCGGCGGACGTTGCAATGCTGCATCCAATGCCGCCAGTCCCCCGGTCTGATAGCGCGCCGTCGCGAAATCGGCGCCCAGGTGCATGGTGACGCGCGAGAGCTTATCGAGCGTCGGCACGTTCTGTTTCCAGCGCGGTCGCGAAGCCGAGGTGACCATGCTGAGCAGCGCCCGGGCTTCCGCGGAGTCCGGCGCGACGCCAGCGTAACGGCAGAAGGTGATGAAAGCATCGCCCGCCGCCAGGGCGTCCAGGGCAAGCCGTCGATCAAGCGCGGTAGTCTCCTGACGCAGCGTGGCCAGATTACCGTACTGCTCCGGCAGCGCCCGCGCGTAGCCATAGGCGATCTGCTGCTGCTGGATCTCCCGGGGGCCGGTCCAGTCTCGGCGCACGTACAGCTGTCGTTCCGTGGGGACGTAGAGCGCAGCCGCCGCCTCGGCCTGCGCGACGGGATCGATCGCCACATCGATGTCGGGCCAGAGATCCAGAACTTCCAGTGTTCGCTGCGCAAAGGCGGGAAAACGGGCCGCTTCCTCATAGCGGCGGTAAAGAATGACGCTGAGATCGTAGGTATCCACGAAGGTGAGTGGCGTCTCCCAGCGGGGCAGGACCTCCCGGGCCGTCGCGACCTCCCGGGCGATTTCTCCGGCTACGCCGGTGTCAAAGGCCGGCGTGGGTATCGGTGATGGCGTCACGGTCAGCGTAGGGGTGACCACGGCCGTGGGAAAGGGCGTCGGGGTGGGCAAGAGAGAGACGGACGGCATAGGCGTCTGCAAACCCTGCCAGTAGAGCCACCCGGCGCCGGCGATGACCCCGGCCACCAGGAGGGTCAGCCCAAGCAGGATCCAACGCTGCCAGGACCTTAGACCACGAAATCCAGACACGCCAGCGCCTCCCGTTGCCTGCGGATCAACTCTCGAATGCCCGGCCCCGTCAGCGAGAGCAACCTGTCGAGGGTCGTGCGGGGAAAGGGCTCACCCTCCGCTGTGCCCTGCACCTCGATAAAGCGCCCCTCCGCGTCCATCACCACGTTGAGATCCACGTCTGCGCGGGAATCCTCGCTGTAATCGAGATCCAGCAAAGGTACGGCGTCGACGACGCCCGCGCTGACCGCCGCAATCGGGGGGTTCAGGACATCCGGGGAGAGCGCACCCTGCTCCACCAGGGTTTGCACCGCCAGGGCCACCGCGACGTAGCCACCGGTGATCGACGCCGTGCGCGTCCCGCCGTCCGCCTGAATAACGTCGCAATCCACGATAATCATTCGCTGCCCTATGCGGTCAATGTCAACCGCTCGGCGCAAGCTGCGCCCGATCAGACGACGGATCTCCTGGGCGCGCCCACCCTCGATGTGGCTCCGGCGGGTTCGTTCCTGGGTGGAACGAGGGAGCAGCGCATATTCGGCGGTCAGCCAACCCTTGCCGCTGCCATAGCGCCAGCGCGGCACGCGATTCTCCACTGTTGCAACGCATAGCACCCAGGTATCCCCCATCTTGATCAGCGCGGATCCTTCCGGATACTTCACCGGCTCAAGCTCAATGTGTACGGAACGCAGCTCCTGAGGGGTGCGACCATCCTGACGCATATCCGTGCCTCCTCATCCTAAAGAAATCCAAGCCTAGCTAGGGCTACCCCCAAGAAACAGGGGGTAGGGTGTGATTATGCTGAGCACAACCACACCCTAATGTACCCTTTTCTCCACTGAAACACCTTTTTCCAGTGGAGTCATCTATCACCTTCAGGTTATTGTAAATAGGTGAGAAGGCAATGTCAAGGAGAGGTGGGCAAACGAAGCGGTTCTAAGGCTTGCTAAGGTTGCTCAGCGCCTCCTGGCAAC
>CAZCPK010000351.1:0-4672 GCA_964500755.1 uncultured Anaerolineales bacterium | reverse complement strand
GTGGTAAAAATTTACAATCGTTTTTGGTCCACCCGGCGAAATCCCAGAGACCCTTTTTTAGTAAGGCTTTGGGCAATCTGAGGGCTAGCCAAACCGCCCGGTGATGTAGTCCTCTGTGCGAGAGTCCTGCGGATTGGTGAAGATCTGGCGACCGCGACCGTGCTCGACCAGCTCGCCCTGCAGGAAAAAGGCGGCCCAGTCGGCGATGCGGGCCGCCTGCTGCACGCTATGCGGAACCGCGATGATCGTGTACTCCGACTTGAGCTCTTCCAGGGTCAGCTCTACCTTAGAAGTAGAGATGGGGTCCAGCCCCGAGGTCGGCTCGTCCAACATAATGACCTCCGGCTGCAGGGCCAGGGAACGCGCCAGGCAGAGTCGCTGCTGCTGCCCGCCGGAGAGCGCGTGGGCGGGCTCGTCAAGGCGATCCGCCACCTCCTCCCAGAGCGCGGCCTGCTTGAGCGACCGTTCCACCGCCACGTCCAACTCGTCGCGGGCCGTCACCCCGGCCAACTCCAGCCCGTAGACAATGTTGTCGTAGATGCTCATGGGCAGCGGTACGGGACGGGCGAAGACGATTCCCAGCCGGCGGCGCAGTTCGATGACGTCGTAGCCGGACTTGGTGATATCCTCCCCGTCCAGCAGGACCCGCCCACGCTGTTCCGCGACGTCCGTCAAATCGTTGAGGCGGTTCAAGGTGCGGAGTAACGTGCTTTTGCCCCCACCCGCCGGCCCAAAGAGCACGTTGACGTGATGGGCGTAGATGTCCAGCGTGACGCCGTGCAAGCTCTCCGTCCCGTCGGAGTAGCGGACGAAGAGTTCCTCAATACGAAACTTGACTTCAGGGGGCGTGGGATTCTCCATAGCGCCGCCTACCAGACCCGCTGCCGACGGTAGTGCCGGCGGATCAGGGTCGCCAGCAAATTCATCGAGAGGACGAAGGTGAGCAGTACTAACGCTGTGCCGTACTGGATGCGAAGGGGCATACCCGGCACCTGGGTGCTGATGACGAAGAGGTGATAGGGCAACGCCATCGTCTGATCGAGGACCGACGTGGGCAGCCGGGGTAAGAAGAAGGCGGCCACGGTGAAGAGAATGGGCGCCGTCTCACCGGCGGCCCGCTCCAACCCCAGAATCACGCCGGTGATGATGCCGGGCAGCGCCTGGGGCAGCACGACCTTGCGGATCGTCTGCCACTGTGTCCCGCCCAGACTGGTGCTGACCAGCCGGAACGACTGCGGCACAGCGCGCAACGCCTCCTCGGCGGTGCTGATGATCACCGGAAGCGTCATAATCCCCAGCGTCAGCGAGCCCGCCAGAATCGACGCGCCAAAGTTGAGGAAGATAACAAAGAGCCCCAGTCCAAAGAGGCCGTAGACGACCGAGGGAATCCCGGCCAGGTTGATGATGGCGATGCGGATGGCGCGCGTCAGCGGGGTGTCCTCGGCGTACTCCGAGAGATAGATCGCCGCGCCCACCCCGATGGGGACCGCGACCAAGCCCGTCCCCACCGTCAGCGCCAGCGTACCCACAATCGCAGGCAACAAGCCGCCGGCCTTCATTCCGTCGCGGGGAAACGCGGTCAGAAACTCCCAGCTGATGGCCGAGGCCCCCTGCATCACGATATAACCGACGATAAAAAAGATAGGGGCGATGACGACCAGAGCGGCCAGAGTGATAATTACGAAAGCGATACGCTGCGAAACCTGTCTGGAAAACATGAATCCCCCGAACTCGCCTACGACAATAGACGCTCAGAACGTTTGACCTGCCGGAAGGCGACCATAGCGGCCATCAAATTGATGAGAAAGGTAATGACGAAGAGCGTCAGGCCCACGGCAAAGAGCACGTGATAGTGGAGGCTCCCCTGGGCCACCTCGCCCATCTCCGCGGCGATGGTCGCCGTCATGGTCCGCACCGGCTCAAAGAAGCCGGAGAGTCCCAGCGGAATTTGAGGCGCGTTGCCGGTGACCATCATCACGGTCATCGTCTCGCCAATCGCGCGCCCCACCCCCAGCATCAACGCCGTCAAAATGCCCGTGCGTCCCGCCGGGATCACGATCCGCCAGATCGTCTGCCACTTGGTTAAGCCCAGGGCCAGCCCCGCGTCGCGGTAGGTCTTGGGGACCGCGTCCAACACGTCCTCGACGACGCTGACAATAGTCGGCAGCGACATCCAGGCCAGCAAGATCACGCCGGTGAAGGCGGTCAGCCCGGTGGGGATATCCAACGTAGTACGAATCACCGGCGCCAGGACAATCATGCCCATAAAGCCGATGACCACCGAAGGAATCCCGGCCAGCACCTCGACGAAGGGCTTAAGAAATTCCCGGACCCACGCGGGCGCGATCTCCGCGATAAAGATGGCGGTGGCCAGCCCCAGGGGCAGAGCGATGGCCGCCGCCCCGACGGTGATGAGAAGCGATCCGACAATCAGGGGCAGCAGCCCAAAGTAGTCCTCAATAGGATACCAGCGAGTAGAGATTAACGTCGCCGGCGGCACTCGGAAGAACGCCGGAACGCCCTCCCGGATAAGAAAGAAGAAGATCATCACGACCAGAATAATAGCGGAGATGCCCACGGTCTGAATAGCCCGCTCGATAAGTCGTTCGGATAAAGCGATAGACCTCTTGCGATTCATAAATCTCTGGGGTGCTCCGTGCTGATAAATACTACGAACATTACCACATCAGTCCAAATCGACGATAGGCACAAAACCTAGCTCAAACACAATTTCCTGGGCCTCCGGCGTGCGGATCCAATCCAAATAGGCCTTGATGTGACCTTGGGGCTCTCCCGCCGTGTACATGTAGAGATTCCGGGCAATGGGATACTCCTCGGCATTGACAGAAGCCGCCGATGGCTGCCAGTAAGGACCTTCAGGGGCGTAGCCCACAGCGACGGTCTTCATCTCCTCGGTGACGTAACCCAAGCCATCGTAACCAATCGCGTTGGGGTTCTGACGCGCCTCGGTCCCAATGCCCTCAGACGACGGCAGCAGCAGCGTATCCCTGGCGAACAGGGTGTCGTCGTCCTTGCGGCCCAGACGGACCACTTCTCCCAGGAAATAGACGTGGGTGCCGGAGTTGGTCTCCCGGGAGAGACGGACGATAGGGCGATCCTCGCCGCCCACCTGCTGCCAGTTATCGACCTTCCCGCTGAAGATATCGGAGAGCTGCCGTAACGTGAGGGTGTCCACGGGGTTGCTGGGATGGACGACGATGGCGATGGCGTCCCTGGCGATAACAGATTCCACCGGGTCGATACCATTCTCCCGGGCAGCCGCCAACTCCTCGGGCTTCATAGATCGAGAGGCGTTGGCGATATCGACGGTCCCGTTGATCAACGCCGCGATACCGGTTCCTGAACCGCCGCCGGTCACCGCAATCCGCACGTCGGGGCGAACGACCTGATAGCGCTCCGCCCAGGCCAACGCCAGGTTGACGATGGTGTCGGAGCCCTTGTTCTGGATGGAGAGGGCTTCCCCATCCTCTTCGGTGGTCGCGGAGACGTCGGACCGGGCGCAGCCTACCAGCCCCAGGCCGAAGAGCACCACCACTATCCAGAGAAGCATACGTCTTGAGTTTCTCACAGGTAGTAATTATACCGCGCCACGACAGAATGGCAACGAGTATGAGCCCAGGGGCAAACGAAGCCATTCTGCGACTTTCCAAAACCCCTCAGAGACTCCCTGCGACGTTTGTCCATGTTATCAACCCCGGCTGCGTTTGCCTTGATCTTGTCTACGCACGTTCTGGGGGGGCGAGGGCGGTTTCGGTAATCGATTTGCTTCGAAATCCCGCAAATTGACAGACGAATGCGGCTTTCCCAGGCCTCTCAGCGTCTGCCTGCTGCGTCTGCCCACCTCATCCACCCCGGTTTCGTTTGTCTCGCTCTTACCTGCGAGCGTTGTGAGGCACTGAAGCCATCTTCGTTCTCTCACTCCACCTCAGAAACTCGCAAAGGGCAAACGAGGCCGTTCTGCGGCTTTCCAAGGCCTCTCATTGACTTCGAAGCAACGTTAGTTATACTGTCAGCAGCAATATATCAGGAGTCACCCCAAGCATGAGGATTAAGGAAGCGACGATGAACCCAACGGAACGTGATATCAAGATCCAGATTAAAAATCTGGATTTTTTTTACGGGAAGAAGCAAGCGCTCTTCGACATCAACCTTGAGATCCCCACCCGCGAAATCACCGCCTTTATCGGCCCCTCCGGCTGTGGGAAGTCGACCCTGCTACGCTGCATCAATCGCATGAACGACGAAATCGCGGGCACACATCTCACGGGCGACGTCTACCTTGACGGTGAGGACGTCTACGCCGAGGAGGTCGATCTCGTGGAACTGCGGCAGCGGGTGGGCCAGGTCTTCCAGAAACCCAATCCTTTCCCGCAAGCGGTCTTCAATAACGTCGCCATGGGGCCGCGCTCGTTGGGTCTGGCTCACGGCATGGATCTGCAAGATCTCGTCCACGAGCTGCTCCAGCGAGTAAATCTCTGGGAGGAGATTGACCACGACCCCTCAATCCCGGCCATGAGTCTCTCCCTGGGGCAGCAGCAGCGTCTCTGCATCGCGCGGACATTGGCCGTGCGCCCCGACGTCATCCTGATGGACGAACCCTGCTCCGCCCTCGATCCCATCGACACGTTGCGCATCGAGGAGCTAATGCGCG
>CAZCPK010000350.1:0-4679 GCA_964500755.1 uncultured Anaerolineales bacterium | reverse complement strand
GGCGAGCTGCCCGACGGCACCGTCCTCACGGCGCTGGAGTCCGAGGACGCCGTGCACCGGAAGGTGGGCAGGTACGGGAAGTGGCTCCACGTCCGGACGCCGGATGGCAAAGAAGGGTACACGGCAGCCTGGTATCTGAAGGCGCCTCAGGAGGAGCCCGCTCCTCTGCCCAGCCCCGTGCTCCTGGTCGTCGTGGAGAGCCCCACCGTCCCGCTCAAACTGCGCGCCGGGCCGGGGACGGAACACGCCAAGATCGACGAGATGGCCGACGGCACCGTGCTCAAGGCGCTGGAGCCCGAAGCCGCTGTTCGCCAAAAGGTGGGCGAACAGGGTGCGTGGCTCCAGGTGCAGACGCCCGACGGACAGACCGGGTACACGGCGGCCTGGTACCTCCGGCTGCAATCGGAGATCCAGCCGGAGCCGGAGCCGACGCCCACCACCGGGCCGGTCACCCACGTCTTCGTCGAGAGCCCGGAGTTTGGCCTGCGCCTTCGGCAAGGGCCGGGGACCAGCCACCCTCAGGTCGGTTGGGTGCCCCACGGCACGGTGCTGACGTCGCTGGAGGATCCGCGCACGACCGGACAGAAGGTCGGCGAGCAGGACGCCTGGCTGCACGTGCATACGCCGTCGCGGCAGGAGGGCTACGTTGCGGCCTGGTACGTACGCCGTCCCGACAGCGAGGACGCGCGCAAGCCCGCCACGGCGTCGGCGCTGCCCATGGCGATCTCCCCCCACATCTTCGGGATGCACGCGGCCCAGCTCGGCGACGACGACCACACCCGCGAGCCCATCCGCAACCTCTTCCGATCCCAGGACAAAAAGGGCTGGACCTTCTTCACCGAGGTTGTGGCGCGCCGGCCCGGGGACGTGCGGCTCAAGCCGGACCTCCGCAGTCGTCTCTGGGACTGGGCCGAACAGGACTACGGCGTCATCGTGCGGCTCAATCACGGCTATCATCCCGGCGGCACGCTGCCCGAGTCCAGGTATTACGACGAGTTCGCCGAGGCCTGTGGGCGGTGGGTACAACTCTACCTCAAACGCGACGACCTCGACCCCGAGGACTACACGTGGACGCTCCAGATCTCCAATGAGATGAACAATCCCAGCGAACATCCCGGCGGACTTCACAATCCCAAGGAGCACATCACGTCCGAGCTCTACGCCGAGGCGTTCAACAAGATCTACGCGCGCATCAAGGCAGTGCTGCCCAACGCCGTCGTCTGTCCGGGTGCCGTTGACCCCTATAATTCGACGCCCATGCCGCTGCTGGGCAACGTCCGCTGGCGGCCCCTCGACTACTTCCAGACGATGCTCGACAACATCAACGCCCTCGACGGCCTCATCCTGCACGCCTACACGCACGGACCGTCGGTCGAAGCCCTCACCCACCGCGTCACCTTCGGCGATCCTTTCATGTCCGACCACTACTTCGACTTCCAGACCTATCGGCAGTTCATGGAGCGCATCCCCGCCAAGTGGCGTGAACTCCCCGCCTACATCACGGAGACCAACCACGTCTGCCGGGCCGACAACGCGCCGGCCTGCGATAATCCCGCGTCCCAGGGCTGGACCAACGCCAACATCGGTTGGGTCCGTGCAGCTTACGAGGAAATCGATCGCTGGAACCGGCAGCCCTACGCCCAGCAGATCCGGGCCCTGCTCCTCTATCGGTGGACCGGTGACCAGTGGCGGATCGAGAATCGTCTCGGCATCCAGGAGGACTTCAAGCAGGCCATGCAGCGCGACTACCGCTGGCGCAAGCCGCCGACCGAGGTGACCGCTGCCGGCGCCATCTCCTTCGCCGCGCCGGGCATGGAGGCCGTCGAAGAGGAGAAGCCGGAAGAGCGAACGTTAGTCTTACCCGACGATCTGACGCTGATCTGGAGTCTCGGTCCCAAGAGCGCCAAGCTGTTGCGGGCGGCGGGTATCGTCGTCTTCGAGCAGCTGGCGGCGCTGCAGCCGGAGCAGATCCGGCGGATCCTGCGCGAGGCCGGTATCCGCGTGCGCTACGTCGAGACGTGGCCCGAGCAGGCGCAGTACATCGTCGAGGGGAACGCCGCCGCCCTCATCGCCCTACAGGAACGCATGCGGCACGGGCGCCTGAAGTGGGTGTGAGCCCCTGACTCTGAAGCTAGTCGACGTTTTCCGCTGAGCGGAGCATTGCCCCCGACACGCTCTATGTGTCGGGGGCTTGTAACAGGAAATCCGGGCGGTGATTAGGGCGTGCGCTCAATCACCGCCTGACTGTCTTCGTAGAGCCACGCCACGGAGAAGGTCTCGTTGAGCGGACCGTTCAATTGCATCAGGCGCCCGTTTTCCGTGTGCTGCACCAGGAAGTTGAGTCCCACCTCCGGGTTCCGCGGCCAACCGATGGATTGCCAGAGATGGTTCCTGCACCAGAGCTTGCCGAACCCCCGGATGGGCCGTACAAAGCCGCTGGGGACCTCCATATCCGCGCAGTCCGGCGGCACCTCAGGCTGCGATTCGTCCCAGGTATCGTAGGAGGCGTGGAGAGTCTGCACCGGAGAGGTCTCCGAGAGTGTGACGTAGTAGATCTCCCCCTGTTTGTACGGACGGTTCCAGATCATCAACGTTCGGTAGCGGAGGCTCGGGTTCTGGCTAGCGACGTTGGCCGTGAAGGCCTGGGCCGCGCCGTACGTCTCGTAGGCCTCCCCCTCCGGACAGCCGATGTCCAGCCCGAAGAAATGGGCCTTCTCGACGATATCAGTGAACGCCGGATTGTAGGAGATGCTGCACGTCGGTACCTCGAGGGAGGGCTCGGCGAGGGGGTCTGTGGGTGTTGGCTCTTCCGTTGGTGATTCTGGCGTGGGTTCCGCCGCCGGCACGACGATCTGGAGATAGATCGTCGGCCCGAAGCGCTCGCCCTCGGGCGATTGAAGTTGCCAATTGCTCCGGTAGGTGCCCGGCGCCGTCGGGGCCGTCAGCTCTACGCTGACGTCGACGGTGTCCCCGGTCCCGGCGGCCGGCGCGGTGACACTGGGCGGTCCGCCCAACGGCTCGCCGGAGACGAAGACCAGCGCTGTGCCTGGCGCCCAGTTGCACGTCCCGGAGTTGCGGAGCCGCCAGGTCTTCCGAAAGTCGGTGCCGGGTGTCACGTTCGTGTCGTCCGGGACGGTGACGTCCTCGACGAAGGCCGCGTCGAGCGTGCAGCCCTCCTCCGGCGATGACGTGGCGGGCGGCGAGGTCGGCGTCGGCGTGGCGCTCGGCGCGCCGGTGTCCGTTGGGGACGTGGGCGATGTCTCGGTGGGGGTCTCCGTCGTCTCGTCGGATTCGGCGACGGCGGACGTGTCGGTGGGAGTGGGCGGCTCCGGCGTCTCGTCGGGCGCGAGCAGGACGCAGGCGAAGGACAGGATAGCGATTGCCGTTATCACAAGCAGCGAAAAGCGTCTCTCTTTCATCTCTCCTCCTTGAAAAACAGTCAGATGGTCGTATGGTCAAGTGGTCAGGTGGTCCATTCATCCGGTCGTCAATAGACTAAAACCCTGCTTACCCTGCTGACTTGGATTTTCATCCTCGCTAATGTGGCAAGCCACATAAAACTCCTTCAGTTTGTTTCGAGAAACTTTGGGATCTATGGACTATGGGGGCCTGGCGCATCGCCGTAGGGACAACTTCATCTTTAGTATAGCACCAAAATGACGTAGATTTAAGCCATCGCTGTTGCGGGGGAGGATAACGGCTGTATGTATGTTCAAAACACGCTATAATGGGAATAGTCAACCTGGTTCTTTTGGATTTCGCCGGATGCAAAGGCACCGTTTGCCACGCGCTGCCTGTCACAACGCAGAAAAGGTCTGGTAAGCCCCACTAGCGTAGCCTACGGCACTAGTTTTAGGGCTCCACACGCCACTACCCGGCAAAATCCCAGAGACCCGTCAACCTGTGAACGGGAGGTAGCGATGCAGATTGTCACGTATATTGTCGCCGTGGTCCTGGGGTTTCTGGGACTCGTGTTCGTCATCGGCGCCCAGGGACAGCTCGCCCGCATCGTCGTCGGCGTCATCCTGATGGCGGGCGCCGGCGTGCTGGTCTATCTGACGCGCGTGCAGCCCGAGAAGAAAGAGACGACCGTCGTGCAGAAGATCGACCTCAGCGGCGACGTCAAGCTCGAGGAGATGCGCTGCCGCAACTGCGGCGGCTCCCTGGATCAAGACGCCCTGTCGGTCCGGGGCGGCGCTATCTTCGTCGACTGCCCCTACTGTGGCGCCAGCTATCAGATCGAAGAAGCGCCCAAGTGGTAGGAAGGCTGGATGCTGGAAGCTGGATGTTGAGGATCTGACGTGGGATCGGTGTTGACGCGCTGGTGGACGCAGGTACGAGCGGAAGCACAGGACGTCTGGGCGCTGTTCATGCCGCCCGCGCCACCGGAACCGGGTCTTTACACCTATCCGATTCCCCTGGCGGGCGGACAGCGCCGCATCCACCTGCGGATTGAGCAGAGCGGCGCCGGGGTGCTCTTTATCGACGTCACCGATGTGATCCACCTCAACGCGACCTCGGCCTTTATGGCCAAACTTGCGCTGGAGGGGTTGCCCCAGGAGACGGCCCGCCGCCGGCTGCGGCGCTACTATCGCGGCGTTGACGCGGAACAGCTCGTGGTGGAGCTGGCGGAGATCTACGAGCTGGTACAGCACTTTCGATCGACCGAGCACTGTCCG
>CAZCPK010000349.1:0-4690 GCA_964500755.1 uncultured Anaerolineales bacterium | reverse complement strand
GTTGGCCGATCAGCTGGCTGTCGCGATTCGTAACGCGCAGCTCTATGGTGCTGAACAGGCGCGCCGGCGGTTGGCCGAGTCCCTTGAGGAGACAGGCCGGGTGCTCTCCAGCACGCTGGATCTGAGCGAGGTCACCGGACGGATCCTGGATCAGTTAGATTCCGTTGTCCCTCATGAACGGGGGATTGTTCTGATTGGGGAAAAGCAAAGATTGCGGAGTATCGCCCAGCGTGGTTTCCCGCTGCGCGCACGGACCCAAAACTTGATCATCTCTCTACGAGAAGGGGACGTCTTTCAGAAGCTGGTCCGAGCCCAGGAGCCGCTGGTCATTCCCGACGTCACTGTCGACGACAGCTTCCAGCAACAGCGCGGGTTGGAGCTCCATCACTCCTGGTTGGGCGCGCCCTTGATCTCGCGGGATCGCGTGATCGGCATGCTTTCCCTTACTCGCCGCCCTGTTGAAGCCTTTTCCCCGGACGACGCACAGGTCGTCCAGGCGTTCGCCGCGCAGGCGGCCATCGCTCTGGAAAATGCGAGACTCTATGGGAAGATCACCGAGTTCAACGAGATATTGGAACAGCGGGTGCGAGAGCGTACCAAGGAATTGAATCAGGCGTATCAGACGCTGGAACGGTTGAACGAGAATAAATCGGTCTTCATCGAAGTGGCGGCGCACGAATTGCGAACACCACTGACGGTCGTCGACGGGTACACGCAGGTCATGCGTATGGATGAGTCGATTAGCGAGGATCCTGAGTTGGCGGAGACGGTCAACGGCATTCTGGAAGGAACCAAGCGCATGCACACGGTGGTCAACAGTATGTTGGACGTGGCGCGCATCGATAACGAAAGCCTGACGGTCAGCAAGCGGCAAATGTATCTGTGGGAGATCTTCGAGCGGATGCAGAACTCTTATCAAGAGGCTCTGGAGAGACGCCAGATCGCCTTTGAGACGGAGGGGATCAAGACGCTGTCGCCGATTGAGGCCGATCCCCGATTGTTGTACAAGGCGTTTGATAACCTGATCAGTAACGCGATCAAGTACACGCCCGACGAAGGGCGCGTCGAAATTGTCGGTAGCGAATCTGTCCACGATGACCGGCCCGGTGTGGAGGTCGTGGTACAGGATACCGGCATCGGTATCGCCGCGGAAGATCAGGCGCTTATCTTCGAAAAATTCTTCCAGACCGGGGAGGTCGTGTTGCACTCCTCCGGTCGTACCAAGTTCAAGGGTGGGGGACCGGGATTAGGGCTCGCTATTGCCAAGGGCGTCATCGAAGCGCATAATGGACGTATTTGGGTGGAGAGCCCCGGCTACGACGAAGAGGACTGTCCCGGCAGTGCCTTCCACGTCTGGCTACCGTTGGCCTAAAGCCGGCGGGCGTCAGGGACGCGCTATATTTGCGGTTGTGGTGTGAGAGAGCGGACTTCTTTCTTACAAGAAGTCCGCTCTCTTCTTACCTATCCAGCGCCCTCTAGACGGCGATCCAGGCGCCTTATTCCTCAAGCCAGCGGTGCAGATATTGTCCTGTATACGAATCCTCGTGCTGCGCGATGGTCTCCGGTGTACCTTCGGCGACCAGCTCGCCGCCCGCGTCGCCGCCCTCCGGCCCCAGGTCGATAATCCAATCCGCCACCTTGATGACGTCGGGATTGTGTTCGATGACGATGACGGTGTTGCCGGTGTCCGTCAGCCGCTGCAGGACTTCAATCAGGCGGGCAACGTCGGCTGCGTGGAGGCCGACGGTCGGTTCGTCCAGGATGTAGACGGTGTGGCCCGTGGAGCGCTTGGAGAGCTCGCGGGAGAGTTTGATGCGTTGCGCCTCCCCGCCGGAGAGCGTCGGGGAGGGCTGGCCCAGTCGGAGATAGCCCAGACCGACGTCGTAGAGCGTCTGCAGCCGGCGGGTGATGGGCGGGATGGCGCTGAAGAAGTCCAGCGCTTCCGTGATGGTCATCTCGAGCACCTCGGCGATATTCTTCTCCTTGTACCGGATCTGCAGCGTCTCGCGATTGTAGCGCGCGCCGTGGCAGACGTCGCAGGGGACGTAGACCTCTGGCAGGAACTGCATCTCAATGCGGAGCGTGCCCTGTCCACTACAGGCCTCGCAGCGCCCGCCCTTGGTGTTGAAGGAGAAACGCCCCTTGTCGTAGCCGCGCAACTTTGACTCCGGCATATCGGCGAAGAGCTTGCGGATGGGCGTGAAGACGCCGGTGTAGGTCGCCGGGTTGGAGCGCGGGGTCCGCCCGATGGGCGACTGGTCGATGTCGATGACCTTGTCGACGTGCTCCAGGCCTTCGATGGCGTCCACGTCGCCGGCGGGGTCGCGGGCGCCGTTGATGACCTGCGCCAGCCGCCGGTAGAGCGTCTCCACGACCAGCGAGCTCTTTCCGGAGCCCGAGACCCCGGTGACGCAGGTGAAGAGGCCCAGCGGAAAGCGGACGTCGATGTGCTTGAGGTTGTGGAGGCGCGCCCCGCGCACCAGCAGCGCCTTCCCGTTACCCGGACGCCGCTTCTCCGGCACCGGGATGCGTTTGCGTCCCGCGAGGTAGGCGCCGGTGATGGAGTGGGGGTCCGCTATGATGGTCTCGGGCGGGCCGTCGATCACTACCTCGCCGCCGTGCTCGCCCGCGCCGGGGCCGAGATCGACGATCCAGTCGGCTGCGCGGATGGTCTCCTCGTCGTGCTCCACGACCAGGACCGTGTTGCCCAGGTCGCGCATCTCCTTGAGCGTTCGCAGCAGCCGCGCCGTGTCGCGCTGGTGCAGCCCGATGCTCGGCTCATCCAACACGTAGAGCACGCCGGTGAGGCGCGAGCCCACCTGCGTCGCCAGACGGATACGCTGGGCCTCGCCGCCGGAGAGCGTGTTCGCCGTACGGTTGAGCCCCAGGTAGTCCAGGCCCACGTCGACCAGGAAGGTGAGGCGGTTGTAGATCTCTTTTAGCGCGCGCTCGCCGATGGTGAACTGGGTCTCGGTAAGCTGATCGCCGTGGATGAGCATCTCGAACCAGGCGCGGAGCTGGGAGACGGGCCATTCCGTGAGCTCGTGGATGGGTTTGTCGACGAGGGTCACGGCGCGGGCCACCGCGTTGAGCCGAGTGCCGTGGCAGTCCTTGCAGGGCGTCTGGCTCATCACCTCTTCGATTCGGTCGCGCATGTAGTCGGAGCTGGTCTCCTCATAGCGGCGCTCCAGGTTGGGGACGATGCCTTCGTAGGAGCGATTCCCGCGCCAGACACCGTTGTCGCTCTGATAGTGCATGGGCACGCGCTCCTTGCCCGTGCCATAGAGGATGACCTCGCGCTGCTCCTCGCTGAGCTCCCGCCAGGGTTTGCTCATGTCGGCGCCGTAATGCTCGGCGACGCTCTTCAGGCGCTTGAAGGTGTAGCTGGTTTTATCGTCCGAGACGCCGAAAGCGATGGCGCCCTCGTTGAGTGAGCGCCCTTCATTAGGGACGATCAGATCGGGATCGATCTCCAGCTTGTAGCCCAGTCCTTGGCAGGTGGGGCAGGCGCCGTGCGGGCTGTTGAAGGAGAAGGTGCGCGGCTCGATCTCCGGCAGGCTGATGCCGCAGATGGGGCAGGCCAGGTTCTCGGAGTAGAGCACGTCGCCCCCGGGTTGCGCGTCTGTGTCTGGTGAGCGGACCACGTCGATGATGGTGATCCCGTCGCCCAGGCGGAGCGCCGTCTCCACCGAGTCGGTCACCCGGCTGACGAAGTCGCGGTAGGCGTCCTCGGGTTCCTCCTCGGCGTCGGGGATGATCAGACGATCGACGACCGCTTCGACGTCGTGGATCTCGTAGCGGGCCAGGTCGGGGACGTCCTCCAGCTCGTAGACCTCGCCGTCGACCCGGACACGGATAAAGCCCAGCTTTTGCACCTCCTCAAAGATACCCTCGTGATGTCCCTTGCGGCCCCGCACCAGCGGCGCCAGTACCCGGAGGCGGGTGCCGCCGGGCATGTGCAGGAGCGCGTCGACGATCTCCTGCGCGCTCTGCTGCGTCACCTCGCGCCCGCAGTTGGGACAGTGCGGCACGCCGATGCGCGCGTAGAGCAAGCGCAAGTAGTCGTAGATCTCGGTCACCGTACCGACGGTCGAGCGCGGATTGTGCGAGACGCCGCGCTGGTCGATGGCGATGGCGGGGCTGAGCCCCTCGATGGCCTCGACGTCGGGCTTGTCCATCTGCCCGAGGAACTGCCGCGCGTAAGAGCTGAGCGATTCGATGTAGCGGCGCTGTCCTTCGGCGAAGATGGTGTCAAAGGCCAGCGACGATTTACCGGAACCGGAGAGGCCGGTGATGACGACGAACTGGTTTTTGGGTATTTCAACGGTAATATTCTTCAGGTTGTGCTCGCGCGCACCCCTGACGATGAGCTTGTCACTTGCCATATGTATGTTCACCTCACTTGGATTGCGACTAGGTATTATAACATGATCCGGGAGAAAAGTGTAAAACGTTTGTTCTAGTGCGGTATTGGGTAGTTGCGTCTTTGGGAGATTACGGTATTATGTTTACTAATTTGTTTGTGGATGGACTTTCAAGGGTTGGGAGGTCATTTTGAAGAAGAAGCGCTTCTCATGGGAGGTCGCTGCCCTGCTCGCTCTTCTCATAGCGTTCAGTCTATTGCCGGTTGCGTGGGCGAGTCCGGGTCAGAGCGGGGTGCGTCAGACCGTGCCGACGCGCACGCCGACTC
>CAZCPK010000348.1:0-4694 GCA_964500755.1 uncultured Anaerolineales bacterium | reverse complement strand
GTTCCAACTGTCAATGGTGGTTTTTTCCTCGACCTCTCGCCACGGCAGAGAAATCTTGGAGAGGGGATAGGACGCAGCAGCGGCGAACAGGTAGGCCACCATCTCGTAAGGCCCCGCTCGTTCCAGGACAGCCAGCGAGGGCGGCATAGGCTCAGGGAGCGGCACGGAGAAAGAGTTGGTACCCAGGATCAAAGCGTATAAGACAATCCACAGCAGGGGGACCGGCAGAGCATACGCGTAACCGAGCAGCAGGCTGATCAGCGCGATACCGGGCACCCAGGGTAGATTGCGAACGATCATAAACCGCCACTCGACCCAGAGCGTGGTCGCTACCTCTTCGTTGCCCATCATACGCACCGTATCGCCGCTGGTCAACAGGCGCTCGGGGAGAACGGCATAGGCGATACTCCACGCAGCGAGGAAGAGAATCAGGCCGACCAAAAAGAGCCGGATGAAACGTATCAGCAGTCGTTCATGCGTGAAGAACTCGAGAACCTTTGCGCCGGTTCTCTGGACGGCGTCGCGAGCACGCGCTACGCGCTCTCGAAGCGTCGGATAACGGTGCAGGAGCGCGCCGACGGCCAACCCGACCAGGGCGCCGAGGGGGGCCAGGAGCAGATAGCTCAACCGGCCTGTGGCGAAGAAGAAGAGGCTACTGAGGGCGAGACCGAGCCCCGCCCCGATCTGCGCAGCGATACGTTTGTTCCACGTAGATTTCTTTTCCAGGGTCATGCTATTCCTCCTTTTGAGGATTATCGCTATCTCCCAAACGTCGCTCCCGGACGATGTGATCCGTCAACGAGAGACGTGGCGCACCGCGAGCAGGGGCAGGCCGAGCGTGTAGAGCTTGCGCAGGATACCGTGGAGCGCGGCCTGATCGGCGACGCAGCCGTATAGAATGGTGTTGGGGGCGTCCGCGGCGTTCTCGGTTGCGGTGATGCTCATACCGTCAAACCAGTCCGCATGCGCAGCAGAGACGCGGCCCTGCACCTGAATTTCGTACACTTGTGCATCGTCGAGTCTGAGCCTGCTCATTCCTCATCTACCTCCATTGCTCGGGCGCCGCACCGACGCCGGGATTAGGTTTACGCCTCAAGCATAACCGGAGAGCGGGATGAGAACATCCGTCGATGGTATGATTCAGGGGATGAGTTCAAATTGAGGGAGAACGCGCTAAACTGGACGCGCGCCTGAACTCGTCAGCGACGGGGCAGCAGACCCAGCAGTTGGGCCTTCTGTACCGCCTGGGTGCGGTTGCTGACCAACAACTTGCTGTAAAGGTTGCTGGCATGAGATTTGACTGTATGGATGGAGATAAAGAGACGCTCGGCGATCTCCGGGTTGGTCAGTCCCTCGGCGATCAGCGCCAAGACCTCCTGTTCGCGCTCGCTGAGCGGTTCAACAAGCACATCTTTTTTAACCGCAACAGTCTCCGCTTCAGGCGACGGCGGGTTCTCGAAGGTAGCTAGCAGATGGCGGGCGTAGGTCCTCGTCTCCTCCTGCATGCCCTCATCCGCCGCCAACTCGTAGAGCAGCCGGGCCATAGGCGCTCCTTCCTCGAGGAAAACGCGGACGTATCCGGCGGGCGCAGCCAGTTTCAGCGCGCGCCGGAGGATCTTGCGTGCGGTCTCCGGCTGTCGCAGGGCGTCGAACGCCAGGGCCTGTAGAATAAGCAGGTCGAGAGCGCGACCGTTCCAACCAGAAGACTCATCCAAGGTGATCTGCTGCTCCAGAAAGTCGAGCACGGCTTTCATGGAGGGAAGTGTAGCACCTGGCGTCACGCCTGTGCGCTGCTGGGCGATCCGTAGCCGGGCGAGGGTCGCCCGCTGCAGAGTGGGAAGTGTGTCCCGGAGGAGTGCTCCGGGCAGCGGTGCCGCCACCAATTTAACGTTGCCGAGGCGCGCCCAGGTCTGTGCCTGCTCGAGATTCCCATGCCGAATGGCTCTGCGGGCCTCGAAGGCATCGACGTAGGCACCCATGCCTCTGAAAGGACCATCTCGGGCGTGGGTAAGCGCGCGACGGGCGCCTGCTGCATCACCTTGCGCCCAGCAGAGACGGGCGTGGGCCAGATGGACGTACATCTCCATGATTTCGTCCCCGGCAGGGAAGCGGTGCGGATCATCCGTCAGCATCTGTGCCGCGCCGTCCAGATCGTTCATCTCCACCAGCACTCGCCCAATCCCACCGTAGGCTAACTCTGCAAAGGGCAGTCTCTGTTCCGACGCCGGATCCGTCAACGTTTCAACGGCGTCGCGGTACAGCGCCAGGGCTTCGCGCAACTCGCCCTGTTCGAGCAGAATTTGCCCGTAGACGCTGGCTATAGTGACGCCCAGATAAGGATTCCGACGGCAGCGCTCCGAAGCGTAGGCTTGCTGGAGCACTTGCCGGGCCCGGTGCACCTCACCGGCAACCAGATAGGCCGAAGAGAGGTTCAGATCTGTGATATATCGAATTAACACGTTATCAGGAAGCAGGTGTTGCGCCTTCCTGGAGAGCTGGATGATCTTCTCCGCTGACGCCGCTGGCTCCTTTCGCACGATGACCGAGCGTAGGGCTGCGGCATGGCCCGCGACCTCGGTGGTCTCGTCTGGATGCGTATCGTCCAGCGCATTCTCGGCATCCACAAGCCGCTGCTCGACATCCTCGGCATCACCTCGGTCGCTGAGGAAGTAGGCCCAGGCGTCCGCTACGGAGAGCATAGGTCGGGTTTCGATTACCTCACGTGGGAGTGCCCGCATACATGCAAGATAGAGCCGGGTCCGGCTCTCGACCATCATCGTCTGCCAGCGTGCCTCGGCAAGATCTGCGAGCTGCTCATAAGCGCCTGCTTCCAGAAAATGGTGGATGGCTTCGTCCAGCAGCTCCTGCGCGCTGAACCACGCCCCGGCCCGCCGGTGGAGCTCGGTCACGTGGGCCGATCCGCCGCGCTGCAATCGATAGCGGAGTAGATCGCGGAAGAGGTGATGATAGCGATACCAGTGGCGCCGGTGATCGAGGGGCGTAATGAAAAGATTGGCACGCTCGAGATAACCGAGGATTGCCTGTGAATCGATCACGTCAGGCGCAGTCGCTCGCGTACTGATGGGCTGTGAGATGGGGACGTCAAATGTCTCAGCCGGTTGCTCACCTTCCGCATCAACCACCCGAACCGCATCACATAGGGGAGCGCAGAAGCGATCCAGGATCGACGTTTGCAGAAGGAACGCTTGCACGGTGTTTGGCTGACCCGCCAGTACCTCGTCAATCAGATAGTCCATCACCAGCCGGTCGTCGCCAGCAAAGCCCGCGATGAAGTCGTGTCGGGCGTCGGGCGCGCTGGCGGTCGTGCGTAGGGCCAAGGCCGCAAGCTGTAGACCGACGATCCAGTCCTCGGTGCGTTCCTCAAGCCGGACAATATCTTCACTCTCCAGGTGCAGATTCATGACCGTGTTGAGAAATTGGGCGCTCTCCTGTTGGCTGAAGCGCAGGTCGGCGGCGCGCACTTCGATCAGCTCCCCTCGCACCCGTAGCCGGGCCAGGGGCAGGGGCGGATCCTCCCGCGTAAGCAACAACAGGTGCACCTGCGGAGGTAGATAGGCGATGAAGAACGCCAACGCCTCGTAGACTGCGTACGCTTCGATGAGATGCAGATCGTCTAGCACCAACAGAAGAGGCTCGCGTAACTCCAAAAGCCTGTTCACCAACGAGGTCAGTAAACTTTCAGCATGCGGCTGTCGATCCTGGAGTGACTGCAATCTGGCGGTCAAGGTTTCTCCAATCTCCGGGTAAGCCTTACGCAGAGCGGCTTCCAGATAGATCAAGAAACGCGCGAGGTCGTTATCTCCTCCATCCAACGTGAGCCAGGTGACCGGAGAGGTCTGCTCGTGTACCCAGGCGTTGACGAGCGTGGTCTTGCCAAATCCGGCGGGCGCAGAGATCAGGGCAACCTTGCGATTGAGGAGACGATTCAGGCGCTTGGAGAGGCGTGGACGTAGAATGACCTCGGAGCGCAGCGGTGGTATGAAGAGTTTGGTCTTGAGCAGAGCGTCCATATCTTGACTATACCAGACGATGCCGCTTGGGCCAAATCATCCCGCTGATCATACGATCGGGGGATCAATAATCTGCTTGCAGCCGGTATCCTCTTGATACAGAAAATCAAAGGAGGCGCAGATGCGCGATGTTGAGAAAACTGAAGAGAGAACGGGATCGACGTATAGCATACTCCGGACCGTGGGACTGCTGCTATTTGTCACGACACTCGGCAATGATCACTACATCTGGTATCTGTTTGGATTGGGGCTCTTTGTAATGGGACTTTTCGGCCCGGTTGGGGAGCACGTCATTGTGTCTGCCCGGTTCGACCGTATCATCTACGTGATAGCGGCACTGGTCGTTTTCCTCGTCGGTGCAGCAGAACTGGTCATGGCTGTGTTGGAGGTGGTGAAGATCCTCACGTGAGGTGAGATGTGCCGGGAAGCCCACAGCTGCCGGAACTCCCACAAGGACATTCCGGCCCCTCCTTATCCCTTCGCAATAAATAGACGCTTAAAGAGGAGGATCCATGTATCGCGATGCAGAGCTCCCCCTAACAAGGAACGCTGCTCATCCTCTCAAGCCCGGGTTTTGGGGAGGCCAGGTGACGCTATTTCAGCCGATCAACCTGGTTGACTGACAAAAAGTCAGGCGAAAAGGTTAGAAGTGATCGCTTGAAG